>CATLIJ010000020.1 GCA_949948825.1 uncultured Clostridiaceae bacterium | reverse complement strand
TCTCGAAGCTTTTCATGATAATCTTGACAAATATCATGGCGATGAAGGTGAAAAGACCTTATGGAATGCTGCAGTTCTGTTCGGAACCTATATTGGTGAGATGATGCTGCGCTCCGGACTGGCTGAAAAAGGTTTTGTATGGGTTGTGGACGACGGACTTCCTATCCTCAGTATTCCCGGCAGTCAAACTTCCGCATCCCCCATTACCAAAGCACACAAGCGGATTCTTAACGGCCCGGAGGACAGCATGAAAAGCTTTGTGGATGTGTTTTTTTCTGTGGTAAATAATAAGTGGCCAAAAAAAGGAATGCTGCGGGTTCCTGATGCGGAGACGGCAAGCGGCGAAAAAACAGAGAAAATTGTTTATAAAGAATCGGATTACTACCTGTCTCTTGTTGCAGAGGGAAAAGAGGATTTTGTGATTTTTAAATCTCACGATGGATTTCTTCAGTTTTACGGAGTTGGGAATCAATTTCTCTGTGAGGCCTGGTTCAATCTGGGCGGGCGCAGAGCGTATGCGCTGATAAATCCCCTTTGTACGAATACCAAGCGGGTAAGCCTTGTTACACCGTTCGGTCAATATACGCCAAGAGAGCGGGATATTATTTCGCTGGAACAGCTCAAAACAATTGTGCATGAATATTTTTCCAATCTTGAGGAAACGGACTTTCTCGCAAAAGTACCCCATGAAAAGATGGAAGTGTAAAGAGTCCTAACACGGTAAGACGGACCAATCCGATTGACCAGCTGTTCCGAAAGGGGTGTTACAACCAATGTGCAACACAGAAAACAGAAAGCAGAAGCTTCCTGTAGGAATTGAAAACTTTAAAGAAATTCGCACAGAAGGCTTTTATTATGTAGATAAAACCACTATGATCCGGGATCTTCTTCTTCGATGGGCAAAAGTAAATCTGTTTACCAGACCCCGGAGGTTTGGCAAGTCTCTTAATATGAGCATGCTCCAAACCTTTTTTGAAATCGGCTGCGATTCGTCTCTTTTTGATGGATTGGAAATTTTAAAAGAAACCGAATTGTGCCAGAAATTTATGGGGAAATTCCCGGTTATATCGATCAGCCTGAAAAATGTATGGGCAGATGATTATGAAACCGCCCGCATCCAAATGGCCAGGACGATTCAAAGGGAGATGCGCAGGCTCCAGTTTCTTCTTGACAGCAATCGCCTGTCTTCCAAAGACAAAGACCTCTTTTCCATGCTTTTAAATGGAACTGTGGAAGAGCCATTTTTGTACAACAGTTTATATGAGCTTACCGAATTATTAGAGAAGCATTATGAGCAAAAGGTTATCCTGCTGATTGATGAATATGATGTGCCTTTGGCCAAAGCTAACGAAAAAGGATATTACGAACCAATGGTTTCCCTGATCCGGGGTATTTTTGAACAGGTGCTCAAGACCAATGACCATCTCTACTTTGCAGTGCTGACCGGATGTCTAAGAGTGGCAAAAGAAAGCATTTTTACTGGCTTAAACAATCTGAAGATTTTTTCCATTACCAATGTCCGCTTTCATGAATACTTTGGCTTTACCGATCATGAAGTCAAAACAATATTAAAATATTATGGCCTGGAAGAACGCTATGATGCTATGAAAGAATGGTATGATGGATATTCTTTTGGAAATATGGATGTATATTGTCCATGGGATGTGATCAATTACTGTGATGATCTGATTGACGATCCAGCTATGGAACCAAAAGACTACTGGTCCAATACCAGCAGCAATGAAATCGTCCGGCATTTCATTCAACAGATGGACAAAGGCCCGACAAAAAGCGAGATCGAGGGACTCATCTCCGGACAGACCATTAGAAAGGAAATACACGAGAACCTGACTTACAACAATCTGTATGACCCATTGGAGCATATTTGGAGTGTTCTGTTTATAACCGGTTATCTGACACAGCGGGGAAAACCGGATGGTAAATATATTCCTCTTTCTATTCCCAACATGGAAATCCGGAATATTTTTATAGAACAGATTATGGCAATGTTTAAAGAAGAAACCCAAAAAGACGGGGAATTGCTTGAGGCATTCTGCAATGCATTGGAGACAGGCAAATCAGAAGAAGCAGAACGTCTGTTTAATACCTATTTAAGCAAAACAATCAGTCTGCGGGATACTTTTGTCCGTAAATCCTCAAAGGAAAACTTTTACCACGGAATTTTAATAGGTATTTTGGGATATAAAAGTGGCTGGTACCTAAAATCCAACAAAGAATCCGGCGATGGATACAGCGATATTTTGATTCAGATTCCTGGCAAAAACATCGGAATTATAGTAGAGGTAAAATATGCAGAGCAAGCCGCCTATGCTTCTGCATGTATGGAAGCCCTAAAGCAAATTGAAACGGAAAATTACGCAAAGGAACTAAAAGAAGATGGTTTCCATACCATTTTAAAATACGGAATTGCATGTTTTAAGAAAAAGTGTAAAGTTATGTTAGAAAAAGAAATGTAAATCTCATCCGTCACCCCAAAAACAGGAACAGCCGCACATACGCCCAGCTGTTCCTGCCCTTTATTTTCACATTCTTCCTATTTGCACACCAGGTTAATAATCCGCCCTGGCACATAGATTTCCTTCACAATGGTTCCGGTGATTTTATCTGCCACAGCCGCCTTACCGGCTGCAATGGCCTCCTCTTTGGACACGCCCACAGGCAGAGAAACCACGCCTCTGGCCTTGCCGTTTACCTGAACGCCGATTTCAATTTCATCCTCCTTCATGGCCTCCTCTTCCCATTCCGGCCACTTGGCATGGAAAACACTGTCCGTTCCTCCCAGTTGCTCCCATACCTCTTCCCCGATATGCGGTGCAAAAGGCGCCAGCAGAACCGTAAAGGTCCTCAAGGTCTCCAGATCCATACCTCCGGCCTTTTTGGCCAACTCCATCATCTTATTGTTATACTCCATGAATCCGGAGATTACGGTATTTAAGCTGAACTGATTGAACCGCTGCTCAATATCAAAAATCAGCTTATGGCGCAGCCGTACCATTTCCCTGGTCTCAGGTACATTTTTGTCCTTGCTGGACTGAACCAGATTCCAGAAACGGTTCAGGAAACGGGATACCCCTTCAATGCCCCGCTCATCCCACTCTGCATCCAGCTCCGGCGGACCTACAAACAGCTCATACATCCGCAGGGAGTCACATCCGTAATCCCGCACCAGATCGTCCGGAGACACTACATTTCCCTTGGACTTGCTCATTTTAATGCCATTCTTTCCAGTGATCATACCCTGGTTGAATAGCTTGGTAAACGGCTCGTCAAAGTCAATCGCCCCAATGTCACACAGGAATTTGGTGTAAAACCGGGAGTATAAAAGATGCAGCACTGCATGCTCCACACCTCCGATATACATGTCCACTGGCAAATATTTGTCCGCCTTCTCTCTGGACACCAGCTCTTTGTCATTGTGGCTGTCCACATACCGCAGGAAATACCAGGAGGAGCCAGCCCACTGAGGCATGGTGTTGGTCTCCCGCTTGGCCGGACCGCCGCACTTGGGGCAAGTGCAGTTTACCCACTCGTCAATAGCAGCCAAAGGAGACTCTCCGGTACCTGTAGGCTGATAGCTTTCCACCTCTGGAAGCTTCAGGGGCAGCTCCTCCTCTGGCACTGCCACATTGCCGCACTTGGGACAGTGGATAATAGGAATCGGCTCTCCCCAATACCGCTGTCTGGAAAACACCCAGTCCCGCAGCTTGTAATTCACCGTCTTTTTGCCCAGGCCTCTGGCTTCAATCATGGCAGGAGCTTCCTTTTTCAGCACTGCTGACTCCATGCCGTTCCACTCCCCGGAATTTATCATGGTTCCGCTGGCTTCTGTGTAGGCTTCTGTCATGTCCGGAATCTCTTTTCCATCCTTTGCAATTACCTGAATAATCGGAATATTGAACTTTTTCGCAAATTCAAAATCCCGGTCATCATGGGCAGGCACACACATAATAGCTCCTGTACCGTAATCAGCCAGCACATAATCGGACAGCCAGATGGGTACTTTTGCGCCGTTTAAGGGATTGATGGCATAGCTGCCCGTAAATACACCGGTTTTCTCCTTATCCTGCATCCGGTCCACATTGGACTTCATGGAAGCATCGTAAATATACTTTTCCACTGCCTCCTCTGTCTCCGGCGTGGCAAGCCCTCTGGCCAGCTTATGCTCCGGAGCCAGCACCATAAAGGTCGCCCCGTACAGGGTATCTGGTCTGGTGGTATAGACTGTAATCTTTTCATCCTTTCCCTCCACCCCAAAATCCACCTCTGCGCCGTAAGACTTTCCAATCCACTCGGTCTGCATTTTTTTAACCTTTTCCGGCCAGTCCAGCTTATCCAGATCTTGTAACAGCCGCTCTGCATAGGCTGTGATTTTTAACATCCACTGGCGCAGATTCTTCTTTGTCACCGCAGCGCCGCAGCGCTCACAGCAGCCATTGACCACTTCCTCATTGGCAAGGCCGGTCTTGCAGGACGGACACCAGTTAATGGGAAATTCCTTCTCATAAGCCAGACCCTTTTTAAACATCTGTACAAAAATCCACTGGGTCCATTTGTAAAATGCAGGGTCTGTAGTATTGACTTCCATATCCCAGTCATAAATAGATGCAATCTGATTGATCTGCCTTTTAATATTTTTAACATTCTCCGCTGTGGAGATGGCTGGATGAATGCCCATCTTGATGGCATAATTCTCTGCCGGAAGGCCAAAAGCATCCCATCCCATGGGATGAATCACATAATGTCCTTTTAAAATCTGATAACGGCTCCACACATCTGAGATCACATATCCTCTCCAGTGTCCCACATGAAGTCCGCTTCCGGACGGATAGGGAAACATGTCCAGACAATAATATTTTGGTTTCTTACCGTCATCTACATTAATAGGATTCTTCTCCCAGTTCTCGCGCCACTTTTTCTCAATGGCGCTGTGATTATAACCTGCCATAATCGTTTTCCTCCTGTCTGTTTTGAGCGTGTTTAAAAAATGCTCTGGTGTACCGCATAAGCAGCCATACTCCTCTCCGCCCCATGTACACAAAAAAACTGCGTCTCCGGATCTCCTCCAGAGACGCAGACTTCTTCTGCGCGGTACCACTCTGCTTCATGTTTGCCATGCTCTCTCATCAGCCTTCCGGTGCAAAACAGCTCTTAAGCCAATTTGCCTTCTTCTCATCTCTGCTCCTGTAAAGATGATCCGCACTTTCCATGCGGCCCGTATCCGGCTGCCTCCCTGATAACGGCGGGAAACCGTCCTGACCTACTCAAAAGCTGCCTGTCCCCACATCCTGCCGCAGTCCTGTCAGATGAAAGAATCTCATACAAAATCCCTCTGCAATCTGCTCTGCCCGCACATGTGCTGAAACACGCCCGCATTCTTCAGCCGGCTGCTCCAAAACCAGTTCAGTCTTCTTCCCCGTCCGCCTCACACCACCCGGCAGCTCTCTGCACAGTTCCGGAAAACCTACTTCTTTTCTTCTCAGCATTGTCATTTGCTGGTACTTAATTTAACATAGTTAGAAAAAGATGTCAAGGTTTTCTCATCAATTTTTGCATCCTTCGGCTTCAGGCGGCAACAGCTCATCGCTTATATATTAGATATAATCCAACCTCACCTGTAGTACGGCTGAGCCTTCCGATCTCTATGGTATCCCCTTCAAAATGCGCATTACATACCATAACCTGATACAATGCATCCCTCTTCTCTCCATAGGAATCAAAAACAAAAACATCCCCATTCCTTTTTAATGTATAGATATCCGGCTGAAGGAACATTTCATCCTGACTAAAATAAAGGCGGATGGTATTTTCATCCACAACCGTTACTTCCACACTGCCCGGATAGTTCTGGTTTACCACCCTTCCGTCATTTAGGGTTATTTTTCTAAGATCCGTATTGGTTACTCCTGTGTCCACAATTCTGGCCCCATAGAAGGAATAGGTACCTGCAACAGACGCTATGGAGGAATCCCCTGTCGGTGCAGGGGTCTGTGCCGGTGCTTCCGCCTGCTGGGTCATCACCTGTCCTTCCGAAACCCATGCTCCGTTTTCATTCACCACATATCCGTCCGGTGTTGTTGTATTCACATAAAGCCAGCCCTCTCCGTCAAAGCAATAGCTTTCCGCAATGCCGTCGCCGTTTCCATCAATCCAGAACCATCCGCTATTGGCAAATGTCCCGTCCTGATTATCATAACGCCATCTGTCCTGGTTCGCTCCGTCTCCCTTTACCCATTCTCCTGCAAATGCGGTTCCTGCAAAAAGCGCGGAAAAAACGGCTCCTGCCATTACTGCCTTCATCCATCTCATGTTTCTTATTCCTCCTAATTGGCATTTTGTAGAATTTCATTATACCCCCCCCGCAGGAGCTATGTCAAGTTCAAAACCCGATTCTTTTATTCACTCTGTTACCGTTCATGGGGGCCTATTCGTTAATATGATCCAGATTTGTCAGGCTAACGCCGGATATGGTTAATATAACCTTCCGTTCATAATATCTTTCTTTCATTGCTTTATATGCTTCTGTATCCTTCTCTGACAAAAGCATGTACCGCTGAACTCTGGAAAACTCTTCCACGGATAGTTTTAACATTTCCTTTTCTGTCATAATCTCTCATCCTAATCAATCTCTTTCCACAATCCCCTGCTGCCTTAATTCATAAAAAACATCGTCACACACACAACCAGAAACCCAATCACCCCAGGCGCAGTCAGCACATCTCTCCAAAGTCCCTTTGCGGACGCCGGGACCCACGCACCAAACCAGGACAGCTTCCTTGCAAAAATACAAATCAGTACAATAGCGCCTATAATACTTGCAATCATAAAAATCCCCATAAGCATGATACCAAGAAATGCAAGCGCCGCTCCAGCAGAAAATTCGCCTAACTGCTGCATCAGCACCACCGGCACCACTCCCCCTACCATATTAATCATCATATGAAGCAAAATATTATACCGAAGACGTCCGGTGCTGCTGTAAAGATAGGCAAAAATCATTCCAAGAAAACTGGCATAGAAAAACTGATAAAGATTCCCATGAAACAGCCCAAAAGCCACTCCTGACACGATTACAGCCGCTTTCTGTCCAAAAGGCACAATCCGGTCAATGAGAAATTTCCGGAACATCAGCTCCTCCATCACAGGAGCAATCACAACGGTTGTGAGAAACACCATCCATGGATTCATCATATCAACCATATCTAACACTGGATTCTCTCCGGAGCTCCCCGTGACAATCTCTGTAATCTTGGCAGCAATCTGCCCTGCAAAATTCCCCAGGTAAGTAAGCCCAAAGCAGACTATAGCCCACAGAAGAAACTGCCCGATCCCAATGCTTTCTCCTTCCGGCTTCCTCCAGGCAGGAATCCGCCTCATGAGCACCCAAAATATGGGGAACGCAAACACATACATGGAAATCTGAGCCAGCAGAAGAAAATCTATATTCGGCGTTTCCATGTCTCTTAGCAGCATCCAGACTCCAATCCATGCTCCAAACACCATCTGCACGCCAAGATCCACCAGGCAAAATGCCACAAATGCCCAACCGATTCTGGAAAATTGTTTTCTTGCTATCATTCTTCCCTCCTGCTGCAAACCCTCTTTGTAAAACAGGGGGAAACCGGCATTTGCCGCAGCGCTGCCAAAATTGAAACAGCGCTGTGCCATCCGGTTTCCCCGATTCTTACAACTCCTACGCGTCCATCTTATCTACTTTCGCTGCTCTTGCCTCTACTTCCTTCTTCTGAATATCACCAGGAGCCTGCTCATACCGGGCAAACTCATACTCATACAGCCCGATTCCTCCGGTCATGGAGCGCAAATCTGTATTGTAGCCAAACATCTCTGACATTGGCACATCCGCCTCAATCACCTGTTTGCCGTGATGGTCAGAATTCATTCCCAGCACACGTCCTCTTCTCCGGTTTAAGTCTCCCATTACATCTCCGGTAAACTTATCCGGAACTGTCACCTTTACCGATGCAATCGGCTCCAAAAGCACAGGACCTGCATCCAGAAAGCCCTTCTTAAATGCCATGGAAGCTGCTGTCTTAAAGGCCATCTCAGAGGAATCTACCGGATGATAGGAACCGTCAATCAAAGTAGCCTTCACACCAACCACCGGATAAGCCGCCAAAGGACCCTTCACACAGCTTTCCTGCACACCCTTTTCCACAGCCGGGAAATAGTTTCTGGGAACAGCGCCGCCAAATACATTCTCCTCAAATACATAAGGAGTCTCCAAATCTCCCGACGGCTCAAAGATCATCTTAACATCCCCATACTGGCCATGTCCGCCGGTCTGCTTTTTATATTTGCCCTGAACCTCCACTTTCTTGCGGATGGTCTCACGGAACGCAAATTTGGGCTTGCTTAACTCAATCTCCACCTTATAGCGGTTGAGAAGCTTGCTGACCACCACCTCAAGCTGCTGATCTCCGATTCCGTACAGCAGAAGCTGGCGGTTCTCCTTGTCATTCACTGCCTTTAAGGTCAAATCCTCCTCCGTAAGCTTAGCTAAAGCGCTGCTTACCTTGTCCTCATCCCCCTTTGTCATGGTCTTATACCGCATGTAGGTATAAGGAGTGGAAATCTGAGGCTTGTGGTAAACAATGGGCGCAGTCCGCACAGCGATGGTATCTCCGGTCTGTGTCACATTCAGTTTCGCCACAGCGCCGATATCTCCGGCCTTTAACTCTGACACCTCAATCGAATCCTTGCCTCTCAGCAAATAAACCTTGCCTACCTTTTCCTCTGCATCCTTGTTCACGTTATAGATTACGGAATCTGGCTTTAAGGTTCCGGTACAAATCTTCATCAGGGAATATTTTCCAATGAACGGATCTACAATGGTCTTAAACACACGGGCAGACAGAGACACCTGATCATTGTATTTGGCTGTAAAGCGCTCGCCGGTAGACACATCCACTCCAATGCACTCAAACTTATCCGGTGTGGGCAGATACCGGTCAATGGCCTGAAGAAGCGTCTTAAATCCTTGGCAATTGACTCCGGAGCCCATAAGAACCGGAACAATGCTGCCGTCAATCACATGTGCCCGGAGAGCAGCGGAAATCTCCTCCTGGGTAAACTCTTCACCAGAGAAATACCGTTCCATATACTCCTCGCTGGTCTCTGCCACTGCTTCCATCAAAGCCTCTCTGGCAATCCCTAAGTTCTTCCTGGAATATTCTGGAATCTCACACTCCTCATAGTCGCTCATATTGGTAAAGCGGCGGCCCGCCATCTTCACTACATTCACATATCCCACAAACTTCTCATTCTCACGGATGGGAAGCTGGAACGGAGCAATCTTTCTGCCAAAGCGGGTCTCCAGCTTCAGCACCAGCTCACGATAGCTTGCATGGTCATCATCCATATTGGTCACAAAAATAATCCGGGGCAGATTCAGCTTCTCGCACAGCTCCCATGCCTTCTCTGTACCCACCTCAATGCCTGCCTTGCAGTTGACCACAATAATGGCGGCATCTGCCACGCTGACTGCCTCTTCCACCTCTCCCACAAAGTCAAAATATCCGGGAGTATCCAGAAGGTTAATCTTGATCAGCCCGTCCTCGCCCTTGTATTCCAGCGGAATCAGAGATGTGGATATGGAGAACTGACGCTTGATCTCTTCTTTATCATAATCGCTGATCGTATTGCCGTCAGTCACCTTTCCCATGCGCTTGGTGACGCCGGTGAGCAATGCCAGTGCCTCTGCCACTGTCGTCTTCCCCGCTCCTCCATGTCCAAGCAGCGCGACATTACGGATTTGCTGTGTCCCATATACGTTCATATAATTCCCTCCTGTACTTCAATTTTTGTCCATGAGGATATTTTACTAAAAAAGTTCGTAAATTACAAGACAAAGAGTGGTTTTGCACAAATTATTTTATGTTTTGCCGTTTAGAGTCCTTTTTATTCTTTTTCTCTTTTTGTTTAAATTTTCACTTTAAAGTGTCAAACTTTAAAGCAATAAAGCATTGACAATTTTCTTCAACCGCGTTAGAATGTAACAGTTCGGGCTGCAATATTCTGGCCCAAACCGATTTTATCCAAATCGATTAGAAAATTATACGAGGATTAAACCATGATTATTATTATGAAACCAAAGGCTTCCAAAGAAGCCATAAAAAAAATCACCTGCCAGATTGAGGAAAAGGGTCTTCAAGTCCATTTATCCGAAGGTCATGAAGTTACCATTGTGGGGGTGGTTGGAGACAAAAGCCTGTTAGGAGGCATTAATTTCGAAATCGCAGAAGGCGTGGACAAGGTGGTGGCTGTCACCGAATCCTACAAGCTGGCCAACCGGAAATTCCATCCGGAAGCCTCTGTGGTTCCGGTGGGCAGCACCTCCATCGGACCAGAAACCCTTACCATCATGGCTGGTCCCTGTGCAGTGGAAAGCCGGGAGCAGCTTTTGGAGACTGCCTTTGCAGTGAAAAAGGCTGGAGCCAATTTCCTTCGGGGCGGCGCCTACAAGCCCAGAACCTCCCCTTATTCCTTCCAGGGCTTAGAGGAGGAAGGGCTGAAGTATATGAAGGAAGCCAGAGAGGCCACCGGCCTTGCGGTCATCTGTGAAGTCACCAGTCATCATGCCATTGAGACAGCTGTAAAATATGTGGATATGTTACAAATCGGCGCCAGGAACATGCAGAACTTTGAATTGTTAAAGGAAGCCGGAAAGGCAGGCATTCCAGTGCTGTTAAAGCGGGGTCTGTCCGCCACCATAGACGAATGGCTCAATGCGGCTGAGTATATTATGTCAGAGGGAAATGAGCATGTGGTTCTCTGTGAGAGAGGCATCCGCACCTATGAAACCTCCACCAGAAATACTCTGGATATCAGCGCGGTTCCTGTGCTGAGAAGCAAAACCCATCTTCCTGTGATTGTGGACCCCAGCCATGCCACCGGAGTCCGCGCCTATGTTCCGCCTCTTGCCAAATGCGCCATCGCCGCGGGAGCGGACGGGCTGATGATTGAAGTTCATCCCAATCCTGCCTGCGCCCTTTCCGACGGTCCCCAGTCTCTTACCTTTGAGCAGTTTGAGGACCTTACCGCCAGCCTTCGTCCCTATGCCAAGCTGGAGGGGAGGAATTTGGGATGACAGATGGGGTAATCGGCTTTATCGGCCTGGGACTCATCGGCGGTTCCATTGCCAGAGGCATCAAACGGGTACGCCCGGATATCAAAATCCTTGCTACCATGCGGACCCGCTCCAGACTGGAAAAAGCAAAGCAGGACGGGATTGTAGATGTAATCCTGGATGGCGTGGACGGGCAGCTGAAACAATGTGACATTATATTTCTTTGTACGCCAGTGGAGTACAATGTCCGGTATTTGAAGGAAATCAGTCCGTATCTGAAAGAAAATGCCATTGTGACCGATGTAGGAAGCACCAAAGCGGACATCCATCAGGCGGTGCGGGAGCTGCATATGGAGCATTGCTTTATCGGCGGACATCCCATGGCTGGCTCCGAAAAAACCGGCTATGAAAATTCCACAGACCATCTGCTGGAAAATGCTTACTATATCCTTACCCCCACCCCTGCCTCCCGTCCGGAGGATGTGGAGGCGATGGTAAATATTGCAAAGCTGATTGGCTCTATTCCCCTTGTGCTGGAACCTGACAGCCATGACCAGATTGTGGCAGCCATCAGTCATCTGCCTCATATCATTGCATCCAGTCTGGTCAATCTGGTTCAGGCCAAAGACAAGGAGGGGGAGCCAATGAAACGTCTGGCGGCCGGCGGATTTAAAGACATTACCCGAATCGCCTCCTCCTCCCCGGAAATGTGGGAGCAGATCTGCATGACCAATACCGGCCCAATCTCAAATATGCTGGAAGCGTATATGGATTCCTTACAGCAGATTCATACAGCTTTAAGCCAAAAGGACAGCCATGCAATTTATCAATTGTTTGATCAGTCCCGCGCCTACCGCAATTCCATTCCCAATGCCTCCAAAGGGCTGGTGGAACCAGATTATTCCTTTACCGTGGACATTGTGGATGAGCCTGGTTCGATTTCCACTTTGGCTGTCATTTTAAGCGCCAGAGGAATCAATATTAAAAATATCGGCATTAACCACAACCGGGAACAGGGAGAGGGTGCGCTTCGGATTACCTTTTACGAAAAATCTGCCATGGACGCGGCCTGGAACCAGCTGAAAAAGTATAATTATGAATTGATCCTTTAGAGAAAAGAGGTACTTATGAAATTTTATCCTTGCGGCCGTTTACAGGGCCGGATTCAGGTTCCCGGAGACAAATCCATCTCCCACCGAAGCGTTATGTTTGGCTCCATCGCCCAGGGAACCACGGAAATCCACAATTTTCTCCAGGGAGCAGACTGCCTTTCCACCATCTCCTGCTTTCGTCAAATGGGTGTGGAGATTGAAAACAGAGGAGAAACGGTTCTGGTCCGCGGCCATGGGCTGCGGGGCCTGAAAGAGCCAAAGCATATGTTAGACTGCGGCAACAGCGGCACTACCACGCGGCTGATCTCAGGAATCCTGGCAGCCCAAAGCTTTACCTCCACTTTGACTGGGGACGAATCCATTCAGAAGCGGCCCATGAAACGGATTATGGACCCTCTCTCCCAAATGGGCGGACAGATCGAAAGTCTGAATCACAATGGCTGCGCTCCCTTAAAAATCACCGGGAGGCCTCTCCATTCCATTCAGTACCTTTCCCCGGTGGCTTCTGCCCAGGTGAAATCTGCCATTCTTCTGGCAGGACTTTATGCGGAGGGGGAAACCACTGTGACAGAGCCTTATGTCTCCCGCAACCACACAGAGCGGATGCTCTCCCGCTTTGGAGCCGACATCCGGACCGAAGGATGCACAGCCCGAATCTGTCCTCCCAAAGAGCTTTACGGACAGAAAATCCTGGTGCCTGGAGACATTTCTTCTGCTGCCTTTTTCCTTGCCGCCGGACTGCTCCTTCCTGGCTCTGAAATCCGAATCTGCAATGTGGGAATCAATCCCACCCGAAGCGGAATCCTTACGGTCTGCCGTGAGATGGGAGCTGACATCACTTTGCTGGAGGAAACCAGGGACACCGGCGAGCCTGCTGCTGACCTTCTGGTAAAAAGCAGCTCTCTTCACGGAGTCGAAATTGGCGGAGCCATCATTCCTGCCCTGATTGACGAGCTTCCCATTATAGCGGTCATGGCCTGCTTTGCCAAGGGAGAAACCATCATCCGGGACGCTGCTGAATTAAAAGTAAAAGAATCCAACCGGATTGAGGTTATGGTCCGCAATCTTTCCGCCATGGGGGCAGACATAAAAGAAACCGCCGACGGAATGGTCATCCGCGGCGGAAATCCCCTTCACGGGGCAGTGATTGACAGCAGGCTGGACCACCGGATTGCCATGAGCTTTGCCATCGCTGCCTGCCTTGCAGAGGGAGAAACCGAGATTCTTGGAGCGGAATGCGTGAAAATCTCTTACCCGGAATTTTACACAGATCTGGAAAAGCTGAAAAACTAATCAGCGGTATTCCTCACACCAGACCGCTGCTTTGGCCTCCAGGGAACGCTTCACATCCAGAATCCTCTGATTTTCCGAGCCTCGGAATTTCAGACGGAGATTCTTCTTTTCCGCTACAAACTTCCCGTCCACCATCACATCCAGCAGCGGCACAAGCTCTCTGGTCACTTGGGAGGACGGGAGCATTTTCTTTAAAATATCCTCCTCAAAATCATATCCGGTAAAGCACCACACAGACTTGTCCGGAAAGCATTCCCGCACCCTTCTTACAAACGGCAGAAGCCTCTCCTGATTCACTGGCTCCATGGGCTCCCCTCCAAGCAAAGTCAGCCCTACAATATAATCCGGAGCTAAAAGCTTTAAAATCTCATCCTCTGTCTCCTTTGTAAATTCCTGTCCATAATCAAAATCCCAGGCTTCGGAATTAAAACAATCTTTGCAGAAATGGGTACATCCGCTGACAAAGAGCGTCACCCGGACTCCGGGTCCGTTGGCAACATCCGTAGGCTTAATGGCTGCATAATTCATTTTCTTTTCCCCTTTGACCTTTTGACCCCAACATCATGACATTGGATCTGAACTGTTTGTAATCTACAGATGCAGCACCCGGCTCTTCATCTCCCGCGTCTTCCCGTCATTCCAGAAGTTCTCTCCCAAATATCCGCAGGTTCTCCGGGTCACGCTCATCCGGCTTTTATCCTTATTGTGACACTGAGGACATTCCCACTCCATATCTTCATTGACCTGAATCTCCCCCTCATACCCACATACATGACACACATCGGACCGGGTGTTAAACTCTGCATAAAGAATATGGTCATAAATATATTTTACTGCTGCCTCCAGAGCCTCAGGGTTCTTTTCCATATTGGGAATCTCCCCGTAGGAAATCGCTCCTCCAGTGGAAATATCCTGAAAATCACTTTCAAACCTAAGCTTATCAAAAAGGGAAATCCTTTCCCGCACATCTACATGGTAGGAATTGGTATAATACCCCTTGTCCGTGACATTTTCAATCACACCATACTTTTCCCTATCGATACGGGCAAAACGATAGCAAAGAGACTCTGCCGGAGTTCCATACAGACTGAAGCCCAGGCCAGTCTCTTTTCTCCATTGGTCTGTGGCTGTGCGCATCGTCTCCATAACCTGAAGGGCAAACTCTTTTCCTTTCAGGTCTGTATTGCTGACTCCCTTCATCAGATATGTGGTCTCATAAATTCCAATATACCCCAAAGACAAGGTAGAATACCCATCCTTTAAGTAAGGGTCAATCACTTCTCCCTTTTTCATCCGGGCAATGGCCCCATACTGCCAGTGAATCGGGCTTACATCGGAGAGTGTCCCAAGAAGGGCTTTGTGCCGACACATAAGAGCTTCCCGGCAAAGCTCCAGCCGTTCCTTTAAAAGACTCCAGAATTTCTCCTCATCTCCTCCTGCCAGAATCCCGATCTGAGGCAGATTGATGCTAACCACTCCCTGGTTAAACCGGCCCTCCCATTTATATCTGCCCTTTTCATCCTTCCACGGAGATAAGAAGGACCGGCATCCCATACAGCTGAACACATTTCCCTCATAATTCTGCCGCATCTTTTTTGCTGAAATGTAGTCCGGATACATACGCTTTGCCGAACAGCGGACCGCAAGCCGGGTAATCTCATCATAAGGGCCTCCCTTTAAGCAGTTACATTCATCCAGCACATAGACCAGCTTGGGAAAGGCTGGCGTCACAGGAATGCCCTGGCCGTTTTTAATGCCCTTCAGCCTCTGGCTTAAAATCTCCCGGATAATCATTACATTTTCATTCACATATTCGTCTTCCGGATCAATCTGAAGAAACAGCGTAACAAAAGGCGCCTGTCCATTGGTGGTCATCAGAGTGTTCAGCTGATACTGAATAGCCTGTACTCCGGAACGCAGCTCATCCCGAAGACGGATTTCCACAATCCGTTTTATCTCCTCCTCACCCAATTCTCCACAGCTGCTGTTCCTTTCCCTGTTCTCTCTCCTGACAGATTCTTCCCTTTGTTCCCCCCGGCCTTCTCTTCCGGCAAACTCTTCCCTTTGTTCCCCCTGGCCTCCTCTTCCGGCAAACTCTTCTTTCAGTTCCCGCTCATACTTTTCCCGGCTCCGGCGCAGGTATTTTGCCAGATGACTCACTGCCACTGACTGTCCTCCATACTGATTGCTGGCCACAGATGCAATAATCTGAGTCATCACAATACAGGCCACCTGAAAGCTCTTCGGCTGCTCAATAAGCTTGCCGTTCATCACAATTCCATGATCCAGCATATCTCCAATATCAATCAGGCAGCAGTTAAAAATAGGCTGAATAAAATAATCTGCATCATGGAAATGCAGCACTCCATTCTCATGGGCCAGGGCAATCTTCTCAGGCAAGAGAAGACGCTTTGTCACATCCCGCGATACTTCTCCTGCTATGTAATCTCTCTGAGTGGAAGCCAGCCGGGTATTCTTATTGGAATTCTCCTCAGCCAGCTCCTTATTCTCATTTCGGATCAATTTCAAAATCGATTCATCTGTAGTGTTGGACTTGCGCAGCAACGCCCGTTGATAGCGGTAAATCATATACTTTTTCACTAAAGCATACTTATTCCATTCCACCAAACGTTCCTCAATCAGATCCTGAATGGTCTCCACTGCAACCACGTCTCCTGCTTCCTCTTCCACATGACGGATGGTCTCCTCAATCAAACGGGGTTCCACCCGCTCCTTTTCCTCCACTGCCCGGTTCGCCTTCTCCATGGCAGCCCGGATTTTACCCGCATCATAAGGAACAATCCTTCCATCCCGCTTCTGAACCTTCATCCCAATCCCCTTTCTATATATTGTATCATTCAAATCAATCATACAATATCTAGTGCAGAAACCTTTAAAAAATGCTGTGAACCTTATTATAATAGTTTCTTCAGGATTTGTCCATATGGAAAAAATATAATGTTGCAGTTCACAGAACAGGGAAAAGCTTCAGCAGAGTTACCCTGTGTCTCCTCCCCCAGACCCCTTTACCACCACCTTGCATCCCAAACGAATCTCCTTTGGCGCCTGTTCTCCTTTTTCCAGCAATTCCATCAGCATCTGACCTGCCAGCATACCACATTCCTCATAAGAATAATGAACGGTTGTCACTGTAGGCGTAGTCACTCCTGACAGAGAGGAATCTCCATGACCTGCCAGCCAGACCTGATCCGGCACCAGAATCCCCTGGCTCTTTAAATATTGCAGCGCCCCCACAGCCAGGGTGTCAGTAGCGCAGATTATCCCATCCATCCTCCCCTGCCGCTGAAACAGATTTTTTGCTGCCCGAAAGCCAGAGTCCATGGTAAATCCATCTGAAACCACATAATTCCCTGTCAGCTCCTCAGCTCCCCTCTCTTTCACTGCATCACAATATCCCCGGTACCGCTCTGCTCCGGCAGCCTGATCCTGATGAAGCACGCTGATAAATCCCAGGTTTTTTCTTCCCTTTTCCAAAAACAGTCTGGTCAGGTCATAGGTTGCATGATAATCGTCATGGCACACACAATTGGCTCCCGGCAGACTCTGGCCAATCAGCACCACTGGAACTGCCATATTTTTTAAAAGCTTCCGATGCCCCGGCGTGAACACAGTGGCTATCAAAATCACTCCGTCTACCTGCTTTTCATTAAAAATAGACAGACTTTCCAGTTCCTTTGCCGGGTCATTCTGCGTGTCTGTCAGCAACAGATGGTACCCGCTGGCATTGGATACGGATAAAATGCCTGCCATCATGCTGCTGATGGATGGGGAATCAATCCTGGGCAATATCACTCCGATAAGCTTTGTCTTTTTGGTCCGCAAGGTCTGAGCCTGCATGGATGGCCGATAGCCAGTCTGCTCCACTACCTTTCGAATAGCCTCCTTCTTTTCCTCGGAAATATACCCTTGATTAAAATAACGGGAAACCGCAGCGCTGGAAACCCCAGCCAATTTAGCAATCTCTGCAATATTCATTCTGTTTTGCTCCTTAAAACTGCAATACATATTCAATGAAAACTTGTCGCTGCTTCTATTATACTGCAACAGCAATCTTTGTCCATATCTATTTTTCATCAGCATTATGCTACCTTTGCCATATTGTTACTGTCATGCAGACTCCATTGATAAACACATCCTTTTCTCTCCAAAAA
>CATLIJ010000019.1 GCA_949948825.1 uncultured Clostridiaceae bacterium | reverse complement strand
CTCAATACTTGTACTGAAAATACAGCTATGTTAAACTGTATAGGGACGATAAAATAGTTTGAGAGGGGTGTAGCAGATGAAGATTGAAAGGAAATATTATACAGAGTTAAAAAAGCAAATGGAGGAACTGGAGGATGGGTTGAGAAAAATTCGGGAAGCTATGACAGAAACCGAGAAACAGATGGAAAAGGAAGAAAACGAATCCAAATTTCAAAAGCTGCTGGAAAGAATTGTAACAGAACAGGAGAGAACAAGACAGGTGGTGGACCGAAGAAAAAAAGTAAGCTTTCTGAATATGGTAAGGGCCGGACTTGCTCTGGCAAAGGCGATTGAAGCTGATTTTGAGGCGGATAGCGGCGAGGAGTGGGGAAAGATATGTTTAACAACTGACCTGATGCTGTTTGACATGTCAGCTGGCCAGAATGGAAGGGATGAACTGATACTGCTGATGTGCAATGCAGACAATATTATGATTGCTTCAAAAGGGAACCTGATGGAATGGAAATTCAGTTTTCAATTTTGCGATATTTATTTCCGCGAGTCATGAGCCAAGTGCCGTGCTTGCGATGCGAAGCTGGTACAGCGTTGCATTAATTCTCGAGCAAATAACACTCGCTGTCCGTTAAGTTAATCAGGATATAACAAGGCATGAAAGGAGGATGGAGGTTTACTGAACAAAAAGAGGCCAAAAACTCTTGTATTTATCCAGGTTTTGACCTCTTTTATATTTCTAATATTGCATAGAAAACCTATGGAGAAGAATCTGAAGCGTGTAAGTCGATTGATGATTTGATTGCAGACGGACGGCAAGAAGGGCAGAGGGAAACAATACTGAAGTTTTGAAAGGATGGCTGAAGCTGGCAGCCAGAGCAAAAAGCTTAGCAGAATTTCAACAGGGAATGTAATGGGCAGTTTATGGGGAATAGGGCAGAGAATCAGTAATGTCTTAAGTGCCTTCCTGCAGGGAAGCCTCCCTGCAGGAAAGATTAACAATCTGTCGGATTGCAATTCAGAGCTTTTGTCTATTTCTTTTTTCCCAAATAAGCAGCCTTCACAGATTCATCTGCCAGCAGCTCTTTGCCAGTGCCGCTTAGGGAGATACGTCCGGTTTCCAGCACATAGCCCTGGTCAGCAATCCGAAGGGCCATATTGGCATTTTGCTCAATAAGAAGGATGGTGACGCCCTGTTTGTTAATCTCCTGAATGATGCTGAAGATATCCTGCACAATCAGGGGAGCCAGACCTAAGGACGGTTCATCCATCATCAGCAGCCGGGGGTGGCTCATCAGAGCTCTGGCCACAGCCAGCATCTGCTGTTCTCCCCCGGAGAGAGTGCCAGCCAGCTGCCAGCTTCGCTCCTTTAACCGGGGAAACAGACTGTATACCCACTCAATATCCGGTTCCAGGTCATCCTTTCGCAAGTAGGCGCCAATCCGGATGTTTTCAATGACTGTCATATCAGGAAACACCCGGCGGCCTTCCGGCACCAGGGTAATGCCCCGGGTCACAATTTCCGGGGTCTCCAAGCCCAAAAGCTCTGTGCCGTCAAACTGAATGGAGCCGCCGGAGGCTTTTACCAGGCCAGTGATGGAGCGAAGAGTGGTGCTTTTGCCAGCGCCGTTGGCGCCGATTAAGGTGACAATGGATTTGTCAGGAACCGTAAAGCTGATGCCCTTTACTGCCTCGATTCCGCCATAGTTTACTCTTAAGTCTTTAATCGTCAACATTGTCGCTCACCCCCAAATATGCTTCAATTACCTTTGGATTGTTCTGGATCTCGTCTGGTACGCCCTGGGCGATAAGCTTGCCGAAGTCCAGCACATAGATCCGGTCAGAAATCTGCATAACCAGATCCATATGATGTTCAATCATAAATATCGTCAGATGATAGTCGTCCCGGATTTGGCGGATAAAATCCGTCAGCTCCTGAGTCTCCTGAGGATTCATGCCCGCAGCTGGTTCGTCCAGAAGCAGCAGGCTGGGATTGGTGGCAAGAGCGCGGGCGATTTCCAACCGGCGCTGCAGGCCGTAAGGCAGAGAGGAGGCAATCTCATCCTTCAGATGGGCCAGACCCTGCATCTGTAAAAGCTCCATGGATTCATCCCGCATCCGCTGCTCCTCTTTGTGGTTCAGCCGAAGAGTGGCAGAAAATACATTTTGCTTTGCCCGCATGTGTTTGGCTATGAGCACATTGTCAAAGACCGTCAGATTGCCGAAGAGCCGGATGTTCTGAAAGGTTCTGGCAATTCCCAGCTTTGTCACCTGATCCGGAGTTTTGTGGACTGGGGTCAGGGAAGCAGGGGTTACATCTCCTGCATAAAGGCGGCGCATCTTCCCCTGGGGCGTATCTGCCAGAATGACCTCCCCCTGAAAAGAGACAGAGCCATAGGTAGGCTGGTAGATGCCAGTAACACAGTTAAAGGCTGTGGTCTTTCCAGCGCCGTTGGGGCCAATGAGAGCTACAATCTCATGCTCATTTACATCCAGGGTAAGACCATTGACTGCCACCACACCGCCGAATTGCATGGTAATCTGATCCATATGAAGTATGTTTTTCTTGTCTGTCATTGTTTCAAACCTCCTTCTCCAGGAGCCGCAGAGGATGTCTTTCGTTTCTTCAGCCGGTCTGGCAGCCTTCGTATGAGGCCAAAAAGCCCGTCCCAGGAAAACTCTTTGTCACCCATAATGCCCCGGCGGTAAAAAAGCACAACCACCATCAGCAGAATGGAGAAAATCACCATACGGAAGCCAGAGCGGAACAAAGGAATGGACACGCCTCCAATCACCAGAGGATCGTCGAAAAACCGGAGAAGCTCCCTTCCGGAGGTCACTAAAAATGCGCCGAGAACACTTCCGGTCACACTGCCAATGCCGCCTAAGACCACAATCAGGAGAATGTCATAGGTGAGGGACACCTGAAAGGTTTTGGAGTCAATGGAGCGCATGAACATTGCCAGCATTCCGCCGCCGACCCCGGTAAAAAAGGAAGAGATCACAAAGGAAAGCTCTTTGTAGCGGAACAGATTCAGTCCCATGGACTGGGCAGCAATCTCGTCCTCCCGGATGGCTTTAAAGGCGCGGCCATAGGAGGAATGGATCAGCAGCACCATGAGCACAATACAAAGGGCAGCCAGTCCAAAGACTGTAAAGATGCTGGAAAAGCCAGGAATGTTTTTCAGTCCATAAGAACCATTGGTAATGGTGTCAAACATGGGAGCAGCAATAAAGGCACGGATGATCTCCGAAAAGCCAAGGGTTGCAATGGCCAGATAGTCACTTTTCAGCCGAAGCACCGGAATCCCGATGAGTGCGGCCAAAGCAGCGCTTGCCAGTCCTCCAAGGAGAAGCGCCACTGGAATGGGAAGCTGAATATTGGCAAGCACAGGAGAAATGCCGCTGACATAATACACGCTGGCCCGTGCCTCCACCGGAATGGTAAAAATCGCCACAATATAAGCGCCGATTGCCATGAATCCCGCCTGTCCCAAGGAGAACAGTCCGGTAAATCCGGTCAGAAGATTCATGGACACTGCCACGACTGCATAGATGGCGCTGCGCTCCAAAATAGAGATCTGGTAGCTGTAGCCTGCTGTGTCAGACTGGAGAAAGGCCAGAAAACCAAGAAGGAGCACAAGAGCGCCAAGGGAATACAGGTTGTTTTTGCTTTTCGTTATATTTTTCATATGGATCACCTCACACTTTATCGGTTGTCTTCTCACCGAACAGGCCAGTGGGGCGGATGAGAAGCATCACAATCAGCAGGATAAAGGTAAATGCATCGCTGAAGGTGGACTGCCCCATGGCTACCAGAGCAGTTTCCCCCAGCCCAAGAATAAACCCGCCGATCACAGCGCCGGGGATGCTTCCAATTCCGCCGAATACAGCAGCCACAAAGCATTTCAGTCCTGGCAGGGAGCCGGAGAAGGGAAATACAGTCATCCGGTCCGTAAAATAAAGGATGGAACCAATTCCGGCTAAAAGAGAGCCCACAGCAAAGGTGAAGGAGATGGTTTTATTAATCTTGATTCCCATTAAGGACGCAGTTTCATAATCCTTGGACACTGCCCGCATCGCCATGCCGATCTTGGTATGGTTGATCAGAAGAATCAGAAGATAAACCAAAACCAAAGTAAGGACCGGGGTAAGGAAGGTCACAAAAGAAGCAGAAAGACCGCCGATCTGGAAAATCCTTTTTAAAAAGGGAATCTCCGGATATCCTTTTGGAAGAGCTGTAAAAAGATAGGTGGCAAGATTCTGCAGCAAATAGGACACGCCAATGGCAGAAATCATGACAGACATTCTGGGAGCAGAGCGAAGGGGGCGGTAAGCCACCCGCTCAATGGACACGCCGAGAAGGACTGTCACCAGCAAGGTTACGGGAATGGCAAGAAACCAGGGAAGGCTTGCCATGGCAAAAATCATAAAATAGCCTGCCATCATAAAAATGTCCCCGTGGGCAAAGTTAATCAGCCGGAGGATTCCATATACCAGGGTATAGCCAATGGCAATCAATGCATAAGCGCCTCCAAGGGAGATTCCAGTCAGGCACTGCTGAAGGAATGTAGTGAAACTCATAAGAGCTGTCCTCCTGTTATTGTTTTTTAGCTGGTATCTTATGCTTCCTCCAGACAGCTCTCAACTCCTCTTTCTGTCTGGATGGAATACTTGTATGAGACCGGAGAAAGGCCGCGGGGCAAATGAATGCCGCCTGCGGCCTCTGAAACAGTTTACTCCACTGTTGTTGTGGTAAGGAACTGGAATTTTCCGTCCTTAATCGTCTTGATAAAGGCAATGTCCTTGTTGGCATCTCCGGTCTCATTAAAGGTGATGGTTCCGGTTACACCGTCAATCTGAACACCCTTCAAAGCGTCCCGGATGGCAGTGGTGTCTGTGGAGCCTGCGGTTTCAATAGCCTTGATGGCAGCAAGATAGGAATCATAGCCCAAAGCAGACACAGCCGGGATAATTTCCTCCTGCTTGTTGTCTTTGAGATATTTCTTAAAGCCCTCAATAAAAGCAGCAGCCTCTTCATTGGCAGGCTCAGCCTCGTCAAAGAAGGTGGAAAGGACAACGCCTTCTGCATCTGCGCCGGCATTTTCAATGATAGTGGAGTTCTCCCAGGTGTCTCCAGCTGCGATGGTAGCCGTAATACCCAGCTCTCTGGCCTGCTTGATGATCAGAGGAGCAGTGGTAATGGAAGAAGGAGCAAAAATAATATCCGGGTTAGCTGCCTTAATATTGGTCAGAATTGCCTTAAAATCCGTCTGGTTGGTCTGGAATTGTTCTTCGCTTACCACATTGCCCCCAAGACCGGCAAAAGCTTCTTTAAAGAAAGAACCAAGGCCAGAGGAATAGTCATCGCCTAACTGGGTGATCACTGCAGCGGTTTTTGCTCCGTTCTGGAAAGCATAATTAGCCATAACCGTACCCTGGAACGGGTCAATGAAGCATACGCGGAAGTAAAAATCATTGCCTTCTGTTACCTGGGGATTGGTGCAGGAGCATCCAATGGCAGGAATCTTGGCGTCTGCAAAAATCTGTCCGGCAGCAATGGAAACACCGGAGCCATAGCTTCCAAGGACAACGCTGACCTTTTCACTGACCAGCTTTTGGGCTGCATTGACTGCCTCGGTCTTGTCAGACTTATTATCAACCTCAACCAGCTCTATCTTATATTCCTCTCCCCCAATTGTTACAGTGGGGTGAATCTGATTGGCATAACGGATGCCTAAGACCTCCTGAAATCCGCCGCCGCCATTTTCGCCGGTAGTGGGCTGAAACACACCGATTTTGATTACCTTGTCATCTGACTTTTTGCCGCCGCATCCGGCAAGAGAGCCAGCTACAAGGCATGTGGCCATGGCCATGCACATTAATTTCCTGATTTTCATAATACGTTCCTCCTTGTTTCACCTGCTGTCCGCAGCAGGCTGACATTCTTTTTGACAATCGTTCTTTCTGAGTGGGAAACAGTCTCTTTTGTCCTGTGGCAGCCGTTTTCTTCCATGGCTGAGGTCAGGAGTGTTCACCTATCAGAGACAAGTGTCTTTATTAGAAAAACAACGAGTCTATTATAGCAGATATTGTAAAAAATTCAAGAAAAAAATATAAATTTTCCCGGATTCCACAGGAAAACAGGTTGGATTTTTAAGGTGTTTTTTTATTTCGATTCTTGTATAATGATATTTTGGGACAGTAAACAGACAGGCAGACTCAATCAGGAGGAAATGAATTGTGGATCATAAAGAATTGAAAAAAGAAGGATTAAAAAAAGAAGAATTAAAAAAAGGAGAATCCATTTTCCGGCATCCGGGAATTGATAAGCTTCCCTATGGAGGCGACTATAATCCGGAGCAGTGGCCGGAAGAGATCTGGCCGGAGGATATGCGGCTTTTGAAGAAGGCAGGCATTGATTGCGTGACTTTGAATGTGTTCAGCTGGGCGGCTTTACAGCCAGAAGAGGAGGTCTACTGTTTTGACAGGCTGGACCGGATTATGGAGCTTGTGAGAGAAAACGGGCTTCATGTGATTCTTGCCACTTCCACAGCAGCTCATCCAGCATGGATGGCCAGAAAATATCCGGAAGTGCTCCGCACAGAATTTTCCGGGCTGAAAAGAAGGTTTGGAAGCCGTCACAATTCCTGCCCCAACAGTCCGGTTTACCGGAAATATTCCAGAAGGCTGGCTGGAAAGCTGGCAGAGCGGTATGGGCATTATGAAAATCTGATTGCATGGCATGTGTCCAATGAATATGGCGGGGAGTGTTATTGTGAGAATTGTGAACGAGCTTTCCGGGTGTGGCTGAAGGAAAAGTACAAGACTCTGGAGGAATTAAACCGGGCATGGAATACCAGCTTTTGGGGACATACTTTTTATGATTGGGAGGAAATTGTGGTTCCCAATCTGCAAAGCGAGCATTTTGAGACAGACAGAACCACCTTTCAGGGGATTTCTCTGGATTACCGCCGGTTTTGTTCCGATTCCATGCTGGAAAATTACAGGGGAGAACAGGAGGCCATCCGGGCGGTGACGCCGGACATTCCGGTTACTACCAATCTGATGGGATTTTATAAGCTTCTGGATTATCAGAAATGGGCCAGATATATGGATTTTGTGTCCTGGGACAACTATCCGCCCAATGAGGCGTCTCCTTCCATCATAGCCATGAATCATGATATCATGCGGGGAATCGGAGGAGGAAAGCCCTTTGCCTTGATGGAACAGACGCCCAGCGTTACCAACTGGCTTCCCTATAATGCTCTCAAGCGGCCTGGGGTTATGAGGCTTTTAAGCTGGCAGGCAGTGGCCCACGGAGCGGATACTGTGCTGTTTTTTCAGATGAGAAGAAGCATTGGAGCCTGTGAGAAATATCATGGGGCTGTGATTGACCATGTGGGCAATGAGCACACAAGGGTATTTGGGGAGGTACAGGCCCTGGGAGAAGAATTAAAGCAGATGGGAGACCTTACCCTGGGAGGAAGGACGCCTGCAAAGGCAGCGGTTTTGGTGGACTGGGACAACTGGTGGGCCTTGGAGTATTCTGCCGGACCCAGCTGTGATTTAAAATATCTGGATGAGGTGGAGCGGTACTACACAGCTTTTTATGAGTTGAACATTCCGGTGGATTTTGTCTCTGTGGAGGACTCCCTGGATTCCTACCAGATTGTGGCAGCGCCTTTGCTTTATATGGTAAAGACCGGGTATGAGGAGGTCCTGAAGCAGTATGTGGAACAAGGAGGAATTTTGATTGCTACCTTTTTCAGCGGAATCGTGGAGGAGCACGATTTGGTGGTGACAGGAGGATATCCAGGACGGCTTCGGGAGCTTTTGGGGGTATGGGTGGAGGAGAGCGATGCCCTGCCAAAAGGTGCTTCCAATGGATTTGTCTGGAATGGGAAGCATTATCCGGCAGAGCTTTTGTGTGATCTTATGCATCTGGAGGGCGCTGTGTGTGAAGCAGTTTATCAGTCGGATTTTTATGCGGGAAGTCCGGCCCTGTCAAGACATTCTTATGGAAAAGGAACGGCCTGGTATGTGGCTGCAAGGAGCAGTCAGGAATTTTACCGGGATCTGGTGAGAACACTGGCCAGAGAGGCTGGCGTGGAGGAAATATGGACGCCGGTTCCAGGGGTGGAGGTATGTGAGAGGAAAAATGATAAGGGGAGTATGCTGTTCTTTTTGAATCATGGAGAAGAGGCAGCAGAGATTGTTGTGGAAAAGCACGGAGTATGGATGCCAGAGAAAAAAGAGAGTGAAAAGGGGGAGAGAGTCTGGATAGAGGGGAAAGGAGTGAAGGTGTTTCTTCTGCGGGAACAGGATTAAGGCTGGCAGGGGGGAGGATTTATGGTATGGAGCATTGGAGGTGATTGGATGGGGAGGATGAGGCTGTGGATTCAGAGGACATCTGAGTGGCTGCTGGGGATGCGGCTTTGTTATCAGATGGTGTTTTTATATGTGGTCGGGGGCGCATTGCCTGTGATTTTAATAGGAATGTATCTGATTCAGGGTACGAACCGGATTCTGGTGGAAAGGGAGATGGAGGCAGAGCTTTCGGAACTGGACCGGATTGGCAGGGAAGGGGACAGCTTGATTGACACGTTAAATTCTCTGTCAAAATCATTTTATTTTGATGAGGAGCTGGAGCATATTGCAGGGCATTCTTACCAGGAATATGGAGAGCTTGTGAAGGATTACCAGAATTATACGATGTTTAATACCATGGGAAATCTTTATGGGCGTCTGCTTCACTATATTACGATTTTTATGGAAAATGATACCATTGTTGAGAATGCCCATTTTCAGAAGGCAGATGAGGAGGTCTGTTCTCAGGAGTGGTACCGGCAGGCGCTGCATCATGGGGGCGGCAGTGTGTGGCAGTATTTGCCTTTTCATCTGGACCAGAAGAGGTATCTGGCCCTTACCCGGCTTTTAAAAACCAGAAGATCTGAAAATGTGGGGGTTTTGGTCATTTATCTGCGGGAGGAGCGGCTGGAGGAGCTATTGGGAAAAAGGAGACAAGACACCTGTATTGTTTTAAATGGAGAAACCATTATTATGGGAGCGGAGAATCAGCCGTGGCGGAAGGAAATCCTGGAGGTTTTGAAAGCACAGAGGGAGGAAAAGACCGCTTATTCCCAGTCTTCCTTTCAAGAGCAGATCAAAACAGGAGACCAGGAGTATCTTCTCACCTGTGTCTTAGCAGGCTCCAGAGAGAGTGAGGATGTGTTCCAGATTGTCAGCTTGAAAGCTTATTCCGATATATTGGGAGAGGCCAACCGGCAAAACCGAAGAAGTATGGTGATATTTTTGGGAAGTGTTCTTTTGTCTGTCACAATGATTTTGTTGTTTTCCAGAGCTTTTAGCGGAAGGGTAAACCGTTTTCACCGGCAGATGCAAAAAGCGGCGTCCGGGGATTTTGATTTGGAGAAAAGTCTGGGTGGAAGGGATGAGATCAGTCAGCTGTATGAGTATCTGTGGACCATGATTTTGGACATTCAGCGGCTTTTATCAGAGATTTATCAGGAACGGCTCCATGCGGAGCAGCTGAATGCCAAACAAAAGGAAGCAGAGTTTAAAATGCTGGCAAGTCAGATCAATCCGCATTTTCTTTATAATACCCTGGAGACCATCCGCATGAAGGCGCGGGTGAATCGTCAGCCAGAGATTGAAGAGCTGGTGAAAATGCTGGCCCGGATTCTCCGGAGCAATGTCCATGCAGGAGATAAAGCGGTGACATTACAGCAGGAGCTGAGCCTGGTGGAGTCTTATTTGAAGATTCAGCAATATCGTTTTGACGAGCGGCTGGAATATGAGATTAAGATGGAGGAAGGGTTGGGAGATGAGACGGTGCTTCCTCTTATCTTGCAGCCGATTGTGGAAAATTCCATTATTCATGGATTGGAGTGTAAGGAAGGGGTAGGACATATTCATATCCAGGCAAGCCGCAGTGAGAAGGATATCCGGATTTGTGTGGAAGACGATGGCCTGGGGATTGAACCAGAGATTTTAAAGGGGCTGCAGGAGGGACTGAACAGCAGGGATTTAAAACGGCGCCATATTGGCGTGTGTAATGTACATCAGCGTCTGCGGCTGAAATATGGTGTCCCTTATGGCCTGGTAATTGAGAGCCAGAAGGGACAATATACCCGTGTCACTCTGAAGCTTCCGTCAGGGGAAAATCCTGTGGGGGGGGGTAAAATCCATTTTCAGTCAGAAAACAGCACAAAGGAATCAGACTGTTCTTCAGAGGATAAAGGAGCTTTTTAGCCCCTTTATCCCATAACCACTTCCACCTGACAGGTGGAATCTGCATATACAGGAAGAGAATCCTTTGGCGGAACGGAAATTCCGTTCATGGTGATGGACTTTACTCCCTTTTCCACATGATTTGGATTGAGCACATGAATCTGGTAGCGGCAGTTCCGGTACAGCCGTTCTACGGTAAATTCCTCCATGGATTCTGGAATGCAGGGATCAAGGATCAGGCCCTGAAAGTCCGGACGGATGCCTAAAATGTACTGGGAGATATTGACAAAGGTCCAGGCAGCAGTGCCAGTGAGCCAGCTGTTCTTTGCCTCTCCGTGCCTGGGAGCATCCTTTCCGGCAATCATCTGTGAGTAGACATAAGGCTCTGTGCTGTGAAGCTCACTGATGTCTTCAAGGTAAGCAGGGGCGATTCGTTTGTAAACTGCAAAGGCCCGATTGCCTCTTCCGATACGGGTCTCTCCAATGGAAATCCAGGGGTTGTTGTGGCAGAAAATTCCTGCATTTTCTTTATATCCCGGTGGATAGGAGGAGATTTCGCCCAAATTTACATAATAGTGACTGTAGGCAGGCTGCTGAAGCATGATTCCATAAGGAGTGTCCAGCCATTTCTGTACAGAATCCATGGCTTTTTGAGCAATGCCTTCTTTGATGCCAATGTCTGCCAGCACACAGAAACCCTGGGGTTCAATAAATATTTTGCCCTCCTCACATTCCCGGGAGCCGACCTTGCTGCCAGCGGCGTCATAGGCGCGGAGAAACCATTCTCCGTCCCATCCGGCATCCAGCACTTGACGGTACATCTCCGAAACCGCGGATTTTGCCCGGAGAGCTTCTTTTTTGTTGCCCAGGAGACGCTGAAGCTCTGCATATTCCCCGCCGTATTTGACAAACATTCCGGCAATGAACACAGATTCAGCCACAGGTCCTTCGGAGGGTCCATAGGTCTGGAAGGATTCTCCTGGTTCTGTGGAAAAGCAATTCAGGTTCAGACAGTCATTCCAGTCTGCTCTTCCGATTAAGGGAAGCCCATGAGGGCCCAAGTGGGTTAAGGTATAGTCAAAGGAGCGGGTCAGGTGCTCTAAGAGAGAGGCAGTATTTCCAGGGTCATTGTCAAAAGGAACGGTTTCCTCCAAAATGGAAAAATCCCCGGTTTCTTTTATGTAGGCAGCGGTTCCGGCAATCAGCCACAAAGGGTCATCATGAAAGCCAGAGCCAATGTCCGAGTTGCCTTTTTTGGTCAAAGGCTGATACTGATGATAAGCGCTTCCGTCCGGAAACTGGGTGGCAGCAATATCTAAAATCCGCTCTCTGGCCCGGTCTGGAATCAGATGGACAAAGCCCAAAAGGTCCTGACAGGAATCCCGGAATCCCATGCCTCTTCCGGTTCCAGATTCATAGTAGGAGGCAGACCGGGACATGTTGAATGTGACCATACATTGATATTGGTTCCAAATATTGACCATGCGGTTTAACTTCTCGTCAGCGGATTGTAAGGAATAGCAGGAGAGAAGGCGGTTCCAGTAGGCTTTTAGCTCTGCCAGCGCCAATTCTACCTGTTGATCCAGGGAAAACCGTTCCATGGCCTTTCTTGCATTGGTTTTGTTGATGATGCCAGGAGCTTCCCATTTTTCCTCCTGACTGTTTTCACAGTAGCCAAGAAGGAAGATAAGACTGCGGGACTGGCCAGGTTGTAAGGTAATGTGCAGTTTATGAGAACCAATGACAGCGCCGCCGCTGGCCAGTGTGTTGGAGAGCTGACCCTTTTGCACGGCCTCCGGATGTTCTATGCTGCCGTAGGCTCCCAGGAATTTGCTTCGGTCTGTCTCAAAACTGTCAATGGGAGCATTGACCGAATAGTAAGCAAAATGACGGCGGCGTTCCCGGTATTCTGTTTTGTGGTAAATCTCCGAACCAGTGACCTCCACTTCTCCCAGGCTTAGATTTCTCTGGAAGTTCGTTGAGTCATCCACTGCATTCCAGAAGCAAAATTCCACATAGGAGAACAAATCCAGCTCTTCCTTCTCGGAGCCAGTATTGGTGAGGATAAGCCGATGAACCTCCAGACTCTCCTTCAGAGGAACAAAAGCAGTGAGATCTGTCTGGATGGAGCCTTTTAAGGACAGCCACCGGGAATACCCCAGGCCGTGGCGGCACTCATAGGAATCCAAAGGAGTTTTTACTGGCTGCCAGCCAGGAGTCCAGACCGTGTCCTTGTGTTTTATAAAATAGTAACGGCCATTGGTATCAGCTGGAATGTTGTTGTAGCGGTAGCGGGTAAGGCGCAAAAGCTTGGCGTCCTTGTAGAAGCAATAACCGCCGCAGGTATTGGAAATCAAAGAGAAAAAGTTTTCGCAGCCAAGGTAATTGATCCAGGGCTGGGGCGTGGACGGGGTGGTGATGACATATTCTTTTGCTTCATCATCAAAATATCCGAATTTCATTGAGGAACCTCCATTTCAGTTTTCTTTATCTTAATGGAGAAAGAGGGAGATAGATACCAGAAAAACTAGAGGTGTTGTACATGAAAAAATGGTTTATATAAAAAGATATGGAGGAAATATAAGAGAATGAATCCAATTCAAAAATATTTGGAGAGAATCCGGCAGGTGGTGTATGGAGGGCCTTTTTTGCCGGAGTGGGAAAGTCTGGCACAAAGAGAAGTTCCAGGATGGTTTGGAGAGATGAAATTTGGCATTTTTATTCACTGGGGACTTTATAGTGTGGCGGCCCATGGAAATGAGTGGTACTCCCGAAATATGTATATACAAGAAAAAGAAGAGTGGGCCTACCACCGAAGAGTGTATGGAAGTCAGGATAAATTTGGATATAAAGATTTTATTCCCTTATTTACTGCAGAGAATTTTCAGGCCGAAGCGTGGGTGGATCTGGCCAAAAGGGCGGGAGCAAGGTACCTGGTTCCTGTGGCTGAGCACCATGACGGTTTTCAGATGTACCGCAGCAGCCTGTCTCAATGGAATACCTGGAATATGGGGCCTGGGAGGGATATTTTGGGGGAGTGGAGAGACGCGGCTCTGGATGGAGGGCTGATGTTTGGCACGTCCAGCCACCGGGCGGAGCACTGGTTCTTTATGAGCCATGGAAGAGAATTTGACAGTGATGTGAAGGAGCCAATGAAGCGGGGGGATTTTTACTGGCCAGCCATGCCAGAGCCAAAGGATCATCTGGATTTTTACAGCCATCCTTATCCGTCAAAGGAATTTGTGGAGGACTGGATGCTTCGGACCTGCGAAATCATTGACCAGTACAGGCCGTCTCTGCTGTATTTTGACTGGTGGGTTCAACACAAGGCTTTTGCCGAAGGGTTAAAATGGATTGCAGCTTATTATTATAACAGGGCCTGCCAGTGGGGACAGCCAGCTGCAATCTGCTATAAGCATGACGCCATGGCTTTTGGCAGCGGGATTCCGGAGCTTGAGCGGGGCAGCTTTTTGCAGGCCATGCCTTTTGTATGGCAGAGCGACACAGCTATTGCAGACAATTCCTGGTGCTATACAGACCATCTTACCTATAAAAGTGTAAGACAGATTTTGATTCATCTGATTAACGCAGTCTGCAGAAATGGAAATCTTTTGCTGAATGTAGGCCCAAAAGGAGACGGGGCAATTCCGGAAAGGGATCAGGAGATTTTGATGGAGATTGGCGCGTGGCTTTTGGTGAACGGGGAGGCCATTTATGGGAGCCGCCCCTGGCGGATTACAGGCGAGGGAAGCACAAGGGAGCCAGAAGGGCAGTTTACGGATTCAGGAGAAATCGTGTACACAAAGGAAGATCTGCGTTTTACGGTAAAAGGGGATAGTATTTATGTGTTTGTGCTGGCATATCCAGAGGAGGGACAGGTGACAGTCCGCTCTCTGGCAGCCCCGGGAGGTCCACAATATCCAGGAGATAAGAGAATTGCAGTATTTTTCGGAAGAATCGGCAGTGTGGAGCTTTTGGGGAATCCGGAAAAACCAGAATGGAAGCAGGAGAAGGACGGACTTCATGTGAAGGCAGCTGTAAAGGAGCGAATTCTGCCAGTGGTAATCCGGGTAAAGCTTTTGTAAGATGAAATTCCTGTCTGGTACATAGGGGAGGAAGCTTTGTTGTGCCAGACAGGATTATGGATTTATATGTTATTGGGAGAAGTCTGCCCTTTCAGCTTTTCAAAATACTCGTCATGAGTTTTTTGATATACCTGGTTAAACTCCTCGTCCTTGCCGGAATGGAGCATGGAAATATAGTTATGTACCTGATGCTTGATCTCAGGCTTTGCTCTTGCCACAGTGGCAACGCCTACATTGGAGCACACATCAGAAATCCGTTCTGCCTCGGAGAGCAGATTGAAAAATTCCGAGCCATTGAATACTCCGCACTCTCCCTTTCTGAGCCGTTCTAAGTGATTGCTCTTTAACACATTGACCAAATCATCCACCACCTGCTCCAGGGGCTCGATGCGGCGGGCCTCTGTCAGGTTTTGTTTTCGGAATGCCTCGCTGGTGTGGTTTAAGATTGTATCCAAAAGCTCCCACAATACGGTCAGCTCTGAAAGGGCAACCCTGGAAAAGGAGCTTTCCTTCTTGTCAAGCTCTGCTGCGATTTCCGCTACATTAAGAGCGTGGTCTCCCAAACGTTCAAACTCTGTGATGGCAGAAAAATAATAATTCATAATCTCCACATGGTAGTGAGAGGTGATGGTGGCAGAAATCTGAACCAGATAATTGCTCACCCGGTCTGCCATTTTGTCAATGGAATCTTCATCCTCCTCAATCTGTTTCATGATCTGAGGGTCAAACTGGAAAAACATGTCCAATGCACGGCGGATATTGGTTCTTGCCAGCTGGCACATGACCAGAAGCACATCATAGCAGCGGCCAAAGGCCATGGCCGGAGTGCTGATAAATACAGGATTCAGGCTGTCTAACATCTCATCATATTTTCCAAGGGCCACAGGTTCATCCTTCACAAGCTTATGGCTGATTTTTTCATAAATGCTCACAAAAGGAAGAAGAATCAGGGCGCAGGCCAGGTTAAAGACCGTGTTGGTATTGGCAATGCCGCCGGAATAAATGGCCTGATCCCATATGGCCTCCAGCAGTCCGGCCTTGTGGATGATTGTGACCACAAGGAGAATCAGGGCGGACTTGCTTAGGTTATACAAAATATTCACCACGCCGACTCTTTTGGCGTCTGGCTTTGCGCCGATGTTGCAGACAATGGCTGTGGTCACGCAGTCGCCTAAGTAAACACCCACCAGCACGGTGTAGATCTCCCCAAAGGTCAGCTGGCCTGACGTGGAAAATGCCTGCAGGATACCAATGGTGGCAGAGGAGCTTTGAAGAGCAAAGGCAACGCCTGCACCGGACAGATAGGCAAGCAGGGGATTCTCTCCCAAAACCGAGAAAAGGCGTTCCACGATTCCGCTGTCAGAGAGAACGCCAACTGCGTCCGTCATGTTCAAAAGTCCGGAGAACAGAATTCCAAATCCCACAATAATGTGTCCCACCTTGGCGGAATCGCTGGATTTCATTCCCATAATAATGATAATGCCAATGACAAGAGCCAGAGGCGCCAGAGTGGATGGCTTTAAAAACTGGAGAAACCAGGTTCCCGAGGAGTTGAGATCCAAAAGCCGGATAATCTGTCCAGTAATGGTGGTGCCTACATTGGCGCCAATGATAATGCCCAAAGACTGACCAAGGGAGATAATGCCTGCGCCTACCAGTCCGGATGTAAGAACAATGGTTGCAGTGGAGGACTGGACCACTGCGGTCACGGTCAGTCCTAAGAGAAATGCCTTGGTAGGGGTGCCGGTGATTCGTTCCATGGCTTTTTTGAGTGTGCCGGAGGAACTGGCTTTCAATCCGTCGCCCATCATGCGCATTCCGTACAAAAACATGGCCAGCCCGCCGAAAAGAGTGATTACATTGAAAATATTCATACATTGTCTCCTGTTAAATTGTGTGAGGGGAAGACCCTCCTTAGGATTGTATCACAGATAGGAATTTGTTTCATTATCTTTTTTGACAAATTATGTCAAAATGGTTTATGGACGGGTTTATATGTCATATAAAAAAGTCAGCGCGTGGGCCGCGCGGCGAGCAGGGATGAAAAGCCTGCCCTGCTCGATTAATTTTTAATATTCACCGGAATGTCCTCAATGCTGTACCAGGTCATCCCGCGAACCGTAATGTTTCCGGTTGTCCGTTTGGGATGAATGAGATACAATAAGAGATAAGACATAAAATAACATAACAGACAGGAGGGCAGAGAATGGATTTTCTTAACTTGATTCACACAAAGGAATATGATTTTTTGCGGACTCACAGGCGTTTGGGAAAGAGGATTCTGCTTTTGGGGCCAGGAGGAAGCTATGCTTATGGAACCAATTGTGAGAGCAGTGACATTGATTTGCGTGGAATTACCCTGAATCTTCCGTCAGATCTGATTGGCCTGACGGCTTTTGAGCAATATGAAGACCCGAATACAGATACTGTAATTTATTCTTTTAATAAGATGGTAAAGCTGCTTTTGGAATGCAATCCCAACACCTGCGAGATTATGGGTCTTAAGAAGGAGCAGTATGTAATCAAATCCCCTTTGGGGCAGGAGCTTTTGGACAACCGGGGGATTTTCCTGTCCAAGCGGGCCGCCCGGTCCTTTGGGGGATATGCAGGAGCACAGCTGCGGCGGCTGCAGAATGCCATTGCCAGGGATTCCATGCCCCAAAGGGAGCGGGAACGCCATATTTTGACTTCCGTGAAAAATGCGCTGGAGGATTTTAACAGGCGATATGAGCATTTTGAAAAGGGAAGCATCCGGATATACATAGATAAGGCAGAAAATCCGGAACTGGATACCGAGATTTTTGTGGATGCCAGGTATTGCCATCTGCCTTTGCGGGATTATGAGAATATGTGGTCTGTGATGCACAGTGTGGTGAGGGATTATGACAAGATTGGAAAGCGGAACCGGAAAAAGGACGACAATCATTTGAATAAGCACGCCATGCATTTAATCCGGCTTTTTATGATGGCTGTGGATATTCTGGAAAAGGGAGAGATCATCACCTGGCGGGGGGATGACTTAGAGCTTTTAATGAAAATCCGCAATGGAGGTTTTATGCGGCAGGACCGGACCTTTGATGAAGAGTTTTATGAGATTTTGGCAGCGTATGAAAAAAGGCTTGAGAAGGCGGCAAGAGAGAGTATTTTGCCGGACAATCCGGATATGGAGGCAGTGGAAGCATTTGTGGAACGGGTGAACCGGGCGGCAATTGAAGAATCAGAGACAAGTTAAAGTCATGAAGGAAATGAAAACCAAAAAATAATAACTTCTCGGAATCTCAATGAATGAGATTCCAACCGAAGATTGACAACTGAATATCGTGCAAGAAAAGAAATTTGAGAAAAATGGACATAAACATTGGACAT
>CATLIJ010000018.1 GCA_949948825.1 uncultured Clostridiaceae bacterium | reverse complement strand
AAGGAAAAAGGCCATGAGCCGGGAGACAGAGATACTGGATGAGGCCAGAGCGGAGGCATCCCGTATCGTGGAACGTGCTAACCGGGAGATTGAGCTGGAGAGAAAGAAGGCCATTGACAGCTTGAAGCAGGATGTGGTGAATATTGCTGCTCTTATGGCGCAGAAAGCGGTGGGCAGTTCCATTGATATTAAGATTCAGAATGCCCTCATTGACGAGACTTTGAAGGAAATGGGTGAGAGTACATGGCAAAGCTAGTATCAAAGGTGTACGGCGATGCGTTGTTTGAAACCGCCATGGAAAAGGACCAGGTGGATGTGCTTTATGAGGAGGTATGTTCCCTGATTCCCATTTTGGAGGGCAATCCGGAGCTGACGGCGCTTTTAAACAATCCGCGGGTAGTGAAGGAAGAGAAGGTTTCCATTATGCGTCAGATTTTTTCCGGCAGGGTGGAAGATGCGCTCATGGGATTTCTGACCGTGGTAGTGGAAAAGGACCGGCAGAATGAACTGATTCCGGTTTTTGAGTATTTCATCCAGAGGGTGAAGGAATTCAAACGAATCGGAACCGCGTCCGTAACCAGCGCAGTGGAGCTGAATGAAGACCAGAAGGCGCTTCTGAAGGAAAAGCTGCTTGCATCTACTGACTATGTGATGTTTGAGATGAATTACCAGGTAGACCCGTCTCTGATTGGAGGAATGGTGATTCGAATCGGAGACAGGGTGGTGGACAGCAGTATTCGGACCCGGCTTTACGAGCTGAAACGGGAGCTGTCACAGCTTCAGCTGGCTTGACGAATGAGTTATCCTGAAATGTGATATGTTTTAGGAGGATTCAGGCGGCGCAGGCAAATCTGCATTGCGCATATATGGAATTAACATTTCAGAAAGGGAAACAGCAATATGAATTTGAGACCAGAAGAAATCAGTTCTGTCATTAAAGAACAGATTCAGAAATATTCTACCAAGCTGGAAGTCTCGGATGTTGGCACTGTGATTACAGTGGCTGATGGTATCGCTCGAATCCATGGGCTGGAAAAGGCTATGCAGGGTGAACTTCTGGAGTTTCCGGGAGAAATCTACGGCATGGTGCTGAACCTAGAGGAAGACAATGTAGGTGTGGTTCTTTTAGGTGATACCAGCAACATCAGCGAAGGCGATATTGTGAAGACAACCGGCCGCGTGGTTGAGGTTCCGGTGGGCGATGCCCTGACCGGCCGTGTGGTCAATGCACTGGGACAGCCGATTGACGGCAAAGGCCCGGTGGAGACCGATAAATTCCGCCGTATTGAGCGTGTAGCTCACGGTGTTATTGAGAGAAAATCTGTAGATACACCTTTACAGACCGGTATTAAGGCGATTGACGCCATGATTCCGATTGGAAGAGGCCAGCGTGAGCTGATCATCGGAGACCGTCAGACCGGTAAGACAGCCATAGCGATTGATACCATTATTAACCAGAAGGGACAGGGAGTTCATTGTATTTACGTGGCGATTGGCCAGAAGGCTTCCACTGTGGCAAACATTGTGCGGACCCTGGAGGAATTTGGCGCTATGGATTATACAACCATCGTGGTATCCACAGCATCCGATCTGGCGCCCTTGCAGTATATTGCTCCTTACTCCGGCTGTGCTATTGGCGAGGAATGGATGGAGAACGGCGAGGATGTGCTGGTAATCTATGATGACCTGACCAAGCATGCGGCAGCTTATCGTACCCTGTCTCTGCTGCTGAAGAGACCGCCGGGGCGTGAGGCTTATCCGGGAGATGTTTTCTATCTGCATTCCAGATTACTGGAGCGTGCCTCCCGGCTGTCCGATGATTTGGGCGGCGGCTCTCTGACTGCATTGCCGATTATTGAGACTCAGGCTGGTGACGTGTCTGCTTATATTCCTACCAACGTGATTTCCATTACGGATGGTCAGATTTATCTGGAGACCGAGATGTTTAACTCCGGTTTCCGTCCAGCTATTAATGCCGGTCTGTCCGTATCCCGTGTAGGCGGCGCAGCGCAGATTAAGGCAATTAAGAAGATCTCAGCGCCGATTCGTACTGAGCTGGCTCAGTACCGTGAGCTGGCCTCCTTCGCTCAGTTTGGATCTGAGCTGGACGCAGCTACCACAGAGCAGCTGGCACAGGGCGAGCGGATTAAGGAAGTATTAAAACAGCCTCAGTATCAGCCCATGCCGGTAGAGTATCAGGTAATTATTATTTATGCTGCCACCAGGAAGCATTTGCTGGATATTCGGGTTGCTGACGTTTTGTCCTTTGAAAAGGAGCTGTTTAAGTTTGTTGAGACTAAATATCCGGAGATTCTGACTTCTATCCGTGAGACAAAGCAGCTGACGGAGGAGACGGAGGCTACCCTGGTACAGGCGATTCGGGAGTGTAAAGCTCAGATGTAGGACGGGAGGAACATAAGTCATGGCATCCATGAGAGATATTAAGCGCAGAAGGGCGAGTATTCAGAGTACTGGCCAGATTACAAAGGCCATGAAGCTGGTATCCACGGTCAAGCTGCAGAAATCCAGAACAAAAGCCGAAAGTTCCAAACCCTATTTCAGCCAGATGTATGAGACAATAGCTTCCATGTTGGAAAAAACCGGAAACATGCATCACAAATATCTCCGCTCCGGGGCAGCAGGAAAGAGGGCAGTGATTGCCATTACCTCCAACCGCGGTTTGGCAGGGGGATATAACAATAATATTGTCAAGCTGATTGCAGCAAGTCCGGAGCTGGACCCAATTGGCACAAAGGTTTTCTCTATTGGAAAGAAAGGCCGGGACGGACTGATCCGAAAGGGGTATGAGATTGCTGAGGATTATTCTGAGATTATCAATGAACCCCTTTATCAGGATGCTGCGGATCTGACCCAGGAGCTTTTAGCGGAATATGGCTCCGGAGAGATTGTGGAGATTTATCTGGCCTATACTTCTTTTAAGAATACAGTGGTTCACACGCCAAGGCTGATGCGGCTTCTTCCTTTTGACAAGGACGCGGCGGCAGCAACCGCGGATGTGCAGGGTGAACCAAAGTCGCAGGCTCTGATGAACTATGAGCCAAGTGCAGAGGATGTGCTGGACAAAATCATACCCAAGTACATGAGCAGCATGATCTACGGCGCTCTGTTAGAGGCAGTGGCCAGCGAAAACGGCGCCCGTATGACAGCTATGGATTCAGCGACCAACAATGCAGAAGAAATGCTTGGAAAGCTGGATATTCAGTACAACCGGGCCCGTCAGGGCTCCATCACTCAGGAGCTGACGGAGATTATTGCAGGCGCCAATGCAATTGGTTAAGCGGATGGTTTGGAACCCTTAAGGGGTTGGATTTATAATAAGCAAAACAGATGCAGCCATTCAGCCGCAAGGGTTATATCCGGCATTTGGCTGAATGGTATTATGAGTATAAGGAGAAACAAGATGGCAGAACAAAATACTGGCAAAATCACACAGATCATCAGTGCGGTTATGGACATCAAGTTCTCCCAGGGCAAGATTCCGGAGATCAACGAAGCGATTGAGATTCCGCTGGATGACGGCGGAAGACTGGTTGTGGAGGTGGCCCAGGATCTTGGCGATGATACGGTAAGATGTATCGCCATGGGAAGCACAGATGGTTTAAGACGTGGTATGGACGCCATTGCGACCGGGGCGCCAATCACGGTGCCGGTGGGTGAGAATACGCTGGGGCGTATTTTCAACGTGCTGGGAGATCCCATTGATAATAAGGAAAAACCAAAGGTAGAGAAATATCTGCCGATTCACAGAAAGGCTCCGACTTTTGAGGATCAGTCTACAGAGACAGAGATTTTGGAGACTGGTATCAAGGTGGTAGACCTTCTGTGTCCCTATCAGAAGGGCGGTAAGATCGGCCTGTTCGGAGGCGCTGGTGTAGGAAAGACGGTTTTGATTCAGGAGCTGATTCGTAATATTGCCACAGAGCATGGCGGATATTCTGTATTTACCGGCGTAGGCGAGCGTACCCGTGAGGGAAATGACCTTTACGGAGAGATGACAGAGTCTGGCGTTATCAACAAGACAACCATGGTGTTTGGACAGATGAATGAGCCGCCGGGAGCACGTATGCGTGTAGGTCTGACAGGACTTACCATGGCAGAGTATTTCCGTGATGAGGGTGGTAAGGACGTACTGTTGTTTATTGACAATATTTTCCGTTTCACTCAGGCTGGTTCTGAGGTGTCTGCTCTGTTAGGGCGTATGCCTTCCGCAGTAGGATATCAGCCGACCCTGCAGACAGAGATGGGTGCATTGCAGGAGCGGATTACCTCCACAAAGAACGGTTCCATTACATCTGTGCAGGCAGTCTATGTGCCGGCAGATGACCTGACTGACCCGGCTCCTGCCAACACATTTGCTCACCTGGATGCAACTACGGTTCTTAGCCGTAACATTGTGGAGCTGGGTATTTACCCGGCTGTGGACCCGCTGGAGTCTACCTCCAGAATCCTGGACCCCCGTGTGGTAGGTGAAGAGCATTATAATGTAGCCAGAGGCGTACAGGAGGTTCTTCAGAAATATAAAGAGCTGCAGGATATTATTGCCATGCTTGGTATGGATGAGCTGTCTGAAGAAGATAAGCTGACCGTATCCCGCGCAAGAAAGATCCAGAGATTCCTGTCACAGCCTTTCTTTGTGGCAGGACAGTTCACCGGCATGGAGGGCCGTTATGTGCCTCTTGCCGAGACCATTCAGGGCTTTAAGGAGATTTTGTCAGGAAAGCATGATGATATTCCGGAGCAGTACTTCCTGAATGCCGGCAGTATTGAAGATGTGCTTGCCCGCATGAAATAGGGAGGATATCTATGGCTGATGTGATGAAACTGAATGTGATCACTCCTGAAAAGCAGTTCTATGAGGGAAATGTGACCATGGTGGAGCTGACAACTACAGAGGGAGAGATCGGCGTCTATCCCAATCATATTCCGCTGACAGCAGTGGTAGCGCCGGGAGTGCTGAAAATCCATGAGGAAGGCGAGGAAAAGAAGGCTTCGCTGATTTCAGGGTTTATCACAATCCTGCCGGATGCAGTTACCATAATGGCAGAGGTGGCGGAATGGCCGGATGAGATTGACTTTAAACGTGCGGAGGAGGCACGGGTGCGTGCTGAGCGGCGGCTGGCTTCCAGGGAAAGCGGATTAGATGAGCTGCGTGCTGAGATGGCATTGAAGAGAGCTCTGGTAAGACTGGGGCTGAAACATTAGAGAAATAGGATTGATTCGGGAGCTCCTGGCAGAGATTCTGCTGGGAGTTTTTCGTTTCAGGCACTACGATTCGGGGAGGAGAGCAGAGTGAGCAGGGACAAAATGTATTTTGGCATTGGAATCTGCCTGCTGGCTGGCGCAGGTGGAATGCAGGCGCTGGCCAGAAAAGTGGCAGGGGCAGGCACATGGTATGCTCATCATGTATATCCTGTACTGGTGGGGATTATTGGAAGAATTATGGGGATTTTTCCCTTCTCAGTGGTGGAGATATGTCTTTATCTGCTGATTTTTGGCAGCATAGTGTATGCAGGGTGGTTTTGGAGAGAACCCAGGCGTGTGGTGTCAAGGGGGATTTTTATGGGGGGATTGATGCTGTTTTTATATACAATGAACTGTGGAATGAATTATTATGCAGATTCTTTTGCCAAAACGGTGGGATTAGAGACCACCTTGTATTCCAATGAGGAGCTGGTCCGCTTATGTGAATTTCTTTTGGAAAAGGTCAATGAGACTGCTGTGGCAGATGAGTACAGGGGCCATAAAAGGGAGTGGAAGGCAGAGGGAGTGCAGGCTATGAAAGCACTGGGGGAAACCTATCCGTCATTGAGCGGTTTTTATCCCATGCCAAAGGAGATTGCTGTCTCCTGGATTCTATCGGTTCAGCAGCTCACGGGAATTTATTCTCCTTTTACGATTGAGGCCAATTTTAATGGGAGTATACCAGATTACAATGTTCCTCATACCATTTGCCATGAGTTGTCTCATTTAAAGGGATTTATGCGGGAGGAGGAAGCTAATTTTATTGGATATCTGGCATGTGTCAATTCACAGGACCCCGCGTTTCGTTACAGTGGTTATCTGACTGGGTGGGTTTATGCGGGAAATGCGCTGGCCCGGGCGGATTGGGAGGCTTATGTGAAGATACAGGAGGGGCTGTGCCATCAGGCCAGAGAGGATTTAAAAGAGAATAATGAGTTTTGGGACCAGTATGAGGGAAAGGTGGCAGAGGTGGCCAATCAGATGAATGATGTGTACTTAAAGGTGAATGATCAGAAGGACGGAGTCAGAAGCTATGGGCGGATGGTGGATTTGATGCTGGGGTATTATAAAGACAGATGACACGATTCTTCACAATATTTCCTTAATAACCGTTGCTATGTTGCCAAAAATCCGTTATAATAATAACTAGAAATAAGAACGTGCCGCCAGGGAAAATTCGGTTACTGTTCACGGGGAGCATCTTCTTGCCCGTCTTCGACGGACAAGAAGCATCAGGCGTTCGCCTGATGTGGAATCTGGCATAAATTTGGGCTTACAAGCGAGCTTGACACCCAAATTTATGTCAGATTCCCCGCCCCGTGAACTGTAACACAAATTAAAAAACGGTTATTGACAAACTTTACATTTCCCCCTATACTTTATTTTAGTGTGTTACTGATAAAGCTGTTTGATCAGGCATAAACTACCCGCAATTCGGCAGAATAACTGTGGAAAGGGGGAGTTTATGCCTTTTTGCCGTTTTCGGGTGGTGTCTGCCCGCACAAACGGGGTTTACAGCATGCGATGCCGCCTATTTGGCGGCGGGACTTTTAAAGTAAAAAAGAAAGCAGGGAAAAGAAATGAAAGACAAGATTTTTGGTGTTTTGCAGCGAGTCGGACGTTCCTTTATGCTTCCGATTGCAATTCTTCCCGTGGCAGGTCTTCTGCTGGGAATCGGCGGTTCTTTTACCAATGGGACTATGATCAATGCCTATCATCTGGAGGCGATTTTAGGTCCTGGTACATTGTTAAATGGTTTTCTGAACATTTTAAACAGCTGTGGTAATGTGGTGTTTGAGAATCTTCCTTTGCTGTTTGCCATTGGCGTGGCAGTCGGCATGGCAAAACAGGAGAAGGAGGTTGCTGCTCTTGCCAGTGTAATTGCTTTTTTCATTATGCATACCGCAATTCATGCTTTGCTGGTATTGTCCGGCAGGCTGGTGACAGCTCCCGAGGTGCTTGACGGCGCGGGAAATGCGCTGGCCGGAATGGTCGGCTCTGTGGAGCAGACGGTGGGAATGCTGGATGGTTCTGTGACAAAGGTCCTTGGAATTTCTTCTTTGCAGATGGGCGTGTTTGGAGGCGTGATTGTAGGGCTCGGCGTGGCTGCCCTGCACAATAAGTATTACAAGATTCAGCTTCCTCAGGTGCTTTCCTTTTTTGGCGGCACCCGGTTTGTGCCGATTATTTCCAGTGTGGTGTATATCTTTGTGGGAATCGCCATGTATTTTGTATGGCCGGTGATCCAGAATGGAATCTATGGCCTGGGCGCCCTGGTCAACAGCTCCGGCTATGTGGGGACCTGGATTTATGGTATTATTGAGCGTGCATTGATTCCTTTTGGACTGCATCATGTGTTTTATATGCCTTTCTGGCAGACCGCAGTGGGCGGCCAGCTGGAGGTGGCAGGTCAGATGGTGTACGGCGCTCAGAATATTTTCTTTGCCCAGCTGGGCCATATGGGGGAGATTGCTCATTTCAGCGTCAATCCGGGAACCCGGTTTATGACGGGAAAATTCCCGTTTATGATTTTCGGCCTTCCAGGAGCTGCCCTTGCCATGTATCAGATGGCTAAGCCAGAAAAAAAGCAGGCAGCAGGAAGTCTTTTGATGTCAGCGGCCTTGACAGCCATGCTGACCGGAATCACAGAGCCTTTGGAATTTACCTTTATTTTTGTGGCTCCGTTTTTATATGCAGTACACAGTGTTCTGGCCGGAGCTGCCTATATGTTCATGCACATTTTAAATGTAGGCGTGGGAATGACGTTTTCCGGCGGTATCATTGACTTGACACTGTTTGGAATTTTGCCCGGAGCGGCAAAGACCAGCTGGTACTGGATTCCTGTGGTGGGTGCTGTGTATTTTGTGGTGTATTTTGCTGTATTTAAGTATCTGATTCTGAAGTTTGACTTAAAGACTCCGGGACGGGATGACAGTGAGGAAGTGAAGCTGTACCGGAGAAGCGATGTGGATGCCAGAAAGCAGGGGGCGGCCTCCGGACAGGCAGCAGTGGATGAGCGTTCCCAGCGGATTCTGGACGGTTTGGGCGGCAAGAAAAATGTGGTGGATGTGGATTGCTGCATTACCCGTCTCAGATGTACGGTCAGCAAGCCAGAGCTGGTGAGCGAGAGTATTTTAAAGGAAACCGGCGCAGCCGGAGTGATTCGGAAGGGACAGGGCGTGCAGGTGATTTATGGTCCTACAGTTCCCAATATTAAGGCAGATCTGGTATCTTATATGGCTACGGCTCCGGATGTGGAGTATCATGGGGACCTGGAATCCCATGGGAAGGAAGAGGGCAAAGAAGAGCCTTGCAGCAATACAGGGGATCAGGCCGGAAAAGCTGCTTTGTCCGGTCCGGCCTCCGGAAAAAAGATTCCTTTGTACAGTCCCTTTAACGGCAGGGTGGAGCCGATTGAGCATGCTCCGGATGTGACCTTTGCTCAGAAGATGATTGGCGATGGATTTATGGTAATGCCCACAGACGGAGAGGTTTTGGCTCCCTGTGATGCGGATGTGGCGTTTGTGTTCCCCACAGGTCATGCAGTTGGCCTGAAAACATCAGACGGCGTGGAATTTATGCTGCATATCGGCGTGGATACCGTGAAGCTGGAAGGCAAGGGCTTTGAGCCTCTGGTAAAGGACGGAGACCATGTGAAACGGGGAGAGCCTTTGATGCGGTTTGATTTGGAGTATGTAAAGGCCAATGCAGTGTCAGAAGCCTGTATGATTATCTATACGGCCCTTCCCGCAGGGGCTGCGATTCAGGTGCCGGAGGAAAAGGAGATCCGGGCTTTGGAGCATGCGGCTGATTTGATGGGAGTGTAGGGAAAAAGTCAATGGGGGTTTACGGATGTATCGTGTGATAAAGGTATTGAACAACAACGGAGTACTGGTCTATGATATGAAACGGGAGGAAGAGGCCATCTTGCTGGGGAGCGGCATTGGCTTTGGAAAGCGGGTGAATGAGCGTTTTGAGAGGGATGAAAACACAAAGCGCTATACTATTGTAGACCGGGAAGAGAAGAAACGGACCGGCCGTCAGGTGTTAAACGGCATGGACCCGAAATTTCTGGAGCTGGCCGGAAAGATTGTGGAGCTGGCAAAAGGGGAGCTTGGAGAACTGAATCCGAATATATTGATTCCGTTAGCAGACCATATTGCAGTGGCAGTGGAGCGGATGCAAAACGGAATCCTGTTGAAAAATCCATTTCACGGGGACATCCGTGTCCTCTATCCGGAGGAATACCGGATTGCACAGAAAAGCCGGGACATGGTGCAGGAATGCTCGGGATGCTTCTTATGTGAAGACGAGGTGGGCTACATTGCCCTGCACATCCGGGCCGGCCGGACGGATGAGAGGCCGGAGGAATCTTTTCACATGGTCGCAGTCATGCGGATGGCTGTGACCATGGCAGAGGAGGAGCTGGGGATAAAGCTGGACCCCCACTCCTTTCTGTTTGAGCGGTTTATGGCCCATTTGCGGTATCTGGTAGTCCGAATCCGGGAGGGGGAGCCAATCAGCCTGGATATGGATGAATATGCCCGGACTCAGTTTCCGGAATCCTATGAGCTGGCAGGGCGGATTTGCTCCTGCATGGAAAGAGAGCTTGAAAGGAAGGTGCCAAAGGAGGCAGTGGGGCATCTGGCCATACATATTGAGAGGCTTAAAGTGTGAACACTTGATTTCACATTCTTTGTTTGTTATAATATTTCTGGAAACAGGATAAATACCAAAAGGTTTGCTTCGGCAGGGTCCGGGAGGGTTTTCTGACATTCCCCGATTTTTCCGGAGCTGTTTTTTATTTGTAACCGTTCAGACGGCGGGGGAACGGATGTGAATTTTGGACGTCAAGCTTGCTGGTAAGCTCAAATTCATATCCGTTTCCACATCGGATGGACATTCCGGCTTCTTGTCCGTCAAAGGCGGGCAGGAAGATGGCCCCGTGAACAGTAACGAATTTTTTGGTTCAGCATGGAGAAGAAAGGAGGTAGTCGTGGCTTTTACACATTTGCATGTGCATACTGAGTACAGTCTGTTGGATGGTTCCTGTAAGATTCATGAGCTGGTGCAGTGTGCGAAGGATTTAGGGATGGACAGCATGGCAATTACAGACCATGGGGTGATGTATGGTGTGATTGACTTTTACCGGGCGGCCAGGGAAGTGGGAATCAAACCGATTATTGGCTGTGAGGTCTATGTGGCTCCCGGGTCCCGTTTTGACCGGGAGACCGGAACAGGGGAGGATCGGTACTATCATCTGGTGCTTCTGGCAGAAAACAACCAGGGATACCAGAATTTGATGAAGATCGTGTCAAAGGGATTTCTGGATGGATTTTATTATAAGCCCAGGGTGGATTATGAGGTGCTGGAAACCTACCATGAGGGGATTATTGCTTTGAGCGCGTGTCTGGCGGGAGAAGTACAGCGGTATCTGGCGAGGGGCATGTACGAGGAGGCAAAAAAGGCAGCTCTTCATTATCAGGATATTTTTGGAAAAGGGAACTTTTTTCTGGAGCTGCAGGATCATGGGATTCCGGCTCAGAGGACAGTGGACCAGGGGCTTTTGCGCATGAGCCGTGAGATTGGGATTGATCTGGTGGCTACCAATGACATTCATTATACGTTTGAAAAGGATGCAGCGGCCCATGACATTCTTCTGTGCATCCAGACCGGAAAAAAGGTTGCGGATGAGAACCGGATGCGGTATGAGGGAGGCCAGTATTACTGCAAGTCTGAGGAAGAGATGCGGGAGCTGTTTTCCTATGCTTCGGAGGCCATTGACAACACTCATAAGATTGCAGAGCGCTGTAATGTGGAGATTGAGTTCGGCGTCTTAAAGCTGCCCCGGTATGATGTGCCAGAGGGATATGATTCCTGGGGATATCTGAATAAGCTTTGTATGGACGGAATGGCAAAGCGGTACCCAGAGGATGACGGAACTCTTCGGGAGCGACTTTTGTATGAGCTGGATGTAATCCGCAATATGGGATATGTGGATTATTTTTTGATTGTGTGGGATTTTATCCATTTTGCCCGGTCCCATGAGATTATGGTGGGTCCGGGGAGAGGGTCAGCAGCAGGAAGCATTGTGGCTTACTGCCTGGAGATTACGGATATTGACCCGATTCGCTATAACCTTCTCTTTGAGCGTTTTCTGAATCCGGAACGGGTGTCCATGCCGGATATTGATATTGACTTCTGCTTTGAACGGCGGCAGGAGGTTATTGATTATGTGGTGGAGAAGTATGGCAAGGATCAGGTGGTGCAGATTGTCACCTTTGGTACTCTGGCGGCCAAGGGCGTGGTCCGGGATGTGGGGCGGGTGCTGGACATGCCCTATGCCCGCTGTGACGCCATAGCCAAGATGATCCCTGGGGATCTGGGAATGACTCTGGACAAAGCGCTGCGGCAGAATCCTGAGCTGCGGGAGGCGTATCAGGGGGATGATGAGATTAAATATCTGATTGATATGGCAAAACGTCTGGAAGGGCTGCCCCGCCATACCTCCATGCATGCAGCAGGAGTGGTGATCGGCCAGCGGGCCATGGATGAGTTTGTGCCTCTCTCCAGGGCCCAGGACGGAACCATTACCACCCAGTTTACCATGACTACCTTAGAGGAGCTGGGGCTTTTGAAAATGGATTTTCTGGGGCTTCGGACTCTGACTGTTATTCAGAACGCGGCAAAACAGGTGGAGGAGAATTACGGCATTCATCTGGATATGGGAAATATTGATTTTAATGACAAGGAAGTGATGGCATCCATTGCAACCGGAAAGTGCGATGGGGTGTTCCAGTTAGAAAGCTCTGGCATGAAGAATTTTATGAAGGAGCTTAAGCCGGAGAATCTGGAGGACATCATTGCCGGGGTTGCCCTTTACCGCCCAGGTCCCATGGACTTTATTCCCAAGTATTTAAAGGGCAAAAACGGCAAATCCCGGATTGCTTATGACTGTCCGGGGCTGGAGCCGATTTTAAAGACTACCTATGGGTGTATTGTATATCAGGAGCAGGTGATGCAGATTGTGCGGGATTTGGCCGGATATACCATGGGCAGGAGCGATCTGGTGCGCCGCGCCATGTCAAAGAAAAAGGCTTCTGTTATGGAAAAGGAGCGGAGAAACTTTGTGTACGGTAATCCTGAGGAGGGAGTGGCCGGGTGTATTGCCAATGGCATTGATGAAAAGACGGCAAATCATATTTATGATGAGATGATTGATTTTGCCAGATATGCTTTTAACAAGTCCCATGCAGCCTGCTATGCAGTGGTGGCAGTTCAGACAGCTTATCTGAAATATTATTATCCGAAGGAGTTTATGGCTGCTCTGATGACTTCTGTGATGGACAACAATAATAAGGTGGCAGAGTACATTTTAAGCTGCCGCCAGATGGGGATTCCCATTCAGCCTCCGGATATCAATGAGGGGCAGAGCGGATTTTCTGTGGCAGGGGACGGGATTCGCTATGGGCTTTCTGCCATTAAGAGCGTGGGCAGGAGTGTGGTGGATGCCATTATAAAGGAGAGGGAGAACCATGGGCCTTACACATCCTTAGATGACTTTGTAGAGCGGATCAGCGGCAAGGAAGTGAATAAGCGTACTGTGGAGAATTTTATTAAGTCAGGAGCCATGGACACCCTTCCTGGAAACCGGCGTCAGAAGGCCATGATTGCGCCGGAGCTTTTGGAGCAGAAGAACAAGGAGCGGAAAAATATGCTGGCGGGCCAGATGAGCCTGTTTGATTTTGTGGGGGAGGAGGAAAAGCGGCGTCACCAGATCCGCATGCCGGAGGTGGAGGAATTTCCCAAGGAGGAACTTCTGGCTTTTGAGAAGGATATTCTGGGAGTGTATGTCAGCGGCCATCCCCTGGATGAGTACATGGATTTGTGGAAAAACAGCATCACGGCCCGGACCACGGATTTTATGGTGGATGAGGAGACGGGCAAGGCCATTTTGACGGACGGAGCCCATGTGACAGTGGGAGGAATGATTACCAACAAGGTGGTAAAGACCACCAAAACAGGGAAGATGATGGCTTTTGTGACCATTGAGGATGTGGTGGGGACTGTGGAGGCCCTTGTATTTCCCAGAGATTATGAGACGAAACGGGATCTTTTGATTGAGGAGTCCAAAGTGTTTGTCCGGGGGCGGGCTTCCATTGGGGACGACACAGCCGGAAAGCTGATATTAGAGCAGGTAATTCCTTTTGATTCCCTGCCAAGGGAGCTGTGGCTGAAGTTTGGGGACAAGGCAGAATATGACCAGAAGCAGAAGCAGGTGATGGAAATTCTTAAGCTGCAGGAGGGCTCGGATACTGTGATTATCTATCTGGAGAAGGAAAGGGCAAAGAAAATTCTGCCTGCCAATTGGAAAGTATGTGCAAATAGAACAACAATGGAACGCCTTTATCCGGTAATTGGTGAGAATAATGTCAAACTTGTGGAAAAGGGATTGAAAAGATAAAGAAAATGATTTAAAATGGGGTGTATGGTAGTGTGCCCGCAGTTGGGCGCAGGAAGGTTTACTGTGAAAAGGGAAGGTTATATATGCAGACCAACGCCGGAAAGGCGCGGGATATATAGGAGGAGCAGGTTATGGCAAAAGAGATTAAGACAATAGGCGTTCTTACCAGCGGAGGAGATGCACCGGGCATGAATGCTGCTATCCGCGCAGTGGTCCGGACCGCTTTGAACCTGGGAATGAATGTCAAGGGAATCATGCGCGGGTATGCGGGGCTTCTGCAGGAGGAGATCGTGGATTTGAAGAGCTCCAGCGTGTCCAACATTATTTACAGGGGCGGCACGATTCTGTATACAGCCAGATGTATGGAGTTTATGACCCCGGAGGGGCAGGAGCTGGGAGCGAAGATTTGTGAGAAGCACGGAATTGACGGCATGGTGGTCATTGGCGGGGACGGTTCGTTCCGGGGAGCCGGGAAGTTAGCGGCCCTGGGCATCAATACCATCGGAGTGCCGGGAACCATTGACCTGGATGTGGCATGCAGTGATTATACCATTGGCTTTGATACAGCAGTGAACACGGCCATGGAGGCCATTGACCGGGTGCGGGATACCTCCACCTCCCATGAGCGATGCAGCATTATTGAGGTTATGGGGCGGAATGCGGGTTATATTGCGCTGTGGTGCGGCTTTGCCAACGGTGCGGAGGATGTGCTGCTGCCTGAGCGGTATGACGGCAACGAGCAGGTGCTGATTAACCGGATTATTGCCAACCGGAAGCAGGGAAAGAAGCACAATATTATTATCAATGCAGAGGGTATCGGACATTCCACCTCCATGGCGCGGCGGATCGAGGCAGCCACCGGAGTAGAGACCAGAGCCACCATCTTGGGACACATGCAGCGGGGCGGTACGCCTACCTGTAAGGACCGGGTATATGCGTCCATTATGGGTGCAAAGGCAGCTATGCTTCTTTCCGAGGGCAAGACCAACCGGGTAGTGGCTTATAAGAATGGAGAGTATGTGGATTTTGATATTCAGGAGGCTCTTCAGATGAAGAAGGATATTCCAGAGGACCAGTTTGAGATTTGCAAGCTTTTGGTGCGGTAGGGAACTGCCCGTCAAAAGGATTCGTTTTTTGAAACAATAGATACCCGGCAGTTCGGGCAGAACGGACTGCCGGGTATTTGCTGTCTGAAGCAAGGAGGAAGTCATGGTACTTTGTGGTTCTAATGGATATGACAGGAAATATTATTTTAATGAAGCTTTTTCCAGCCTGCCAGAGGCAGTACGCCGGGAGCTGCAGGTAATGTGTGTGTGGTTTACAGAAGAGTGCGGCGGTATTCTGACGATGGAGTATGAGGAAGACGGAAGCCTGCAGTTTAAGCATATAACGTCAGAATATGACGGATACTATGACGAGATTGGGGCAGACCTGAAAATCAAGCAGTACAGAGAGGAAAAAAGGAAGCTGTTGGAGGAGCTGGAGCTGTACTATAAGATGGTGTTTCTGAGGCAGGTGTGTCAGGAAAGAGGAAAAAATGAAGCTGCAGATCGGTAAGGTAGCGCTTAAGAACAATCTGATTCTGGCGCCTATGGCTGGAGTCACAGATCAGCCGTTTCGTCTGCTGTGCCGGGAGCAGGGATGCGGATTGTTGTATACAGAGATGGTCAGCGCTAAGGCTATTTTATACAATAATAAAAATACAAAGGAGCTTTTGCGGGTGGAACCCAGGGAACGTCCCATTGCAGTGCAGTTGTTTGGTTCAGATCCGGAGATTGTCAGCGAGATGGCGGCGCGGATTGAGGAGGGGCCTTTTGATTTTATTGATATTAATATGGGATGTCCGGTTCCAAAGGTGGTAAACAATGGAGAAGGCTCCGCACTGATGAGGAATCCAAAGCTGGCAGAGAAGCTTTTATCAGCACTGACAAGAAAGGTAAAAAAGCCAGTTACAGTGAAATTCCGCAAGGGCTTTGACGATCAGCAGGTCAATGCTGTGGAGATTGGAAAAATTGCGGAATATTGCGGGGCTGCGGCAGTAGCAGTTCATGGAAGAACCCGTCAGCAGTTTTATTCAGGAAAGGCTGACTGGGAAATTCTCCGTCAGGTGAAAGAGGCAATCAGGATTCCGGTAATTGGCAATGGGGATATTTTTACCCCTCAGGATGCCAAACGAATGCTAGAGGAGACGGGCTGTGATGGTCTTATGATCGGCCGGGGGGCAAGAGGAAATCCCTGGATATTTAAGAGAGTGCAGCACTATCTGGATACCGGAGAGCTTCTGTCAGAACCGGACAGAGAACACATCCGAAAAATGATCCTGCGCCATGCACAGATGCAGGTTCAGCTGAAGGGAGAAAACATGGGCATAAAGGAGATGCGCAAGCACATTGCCTGGTATACAGCAGGCCTGCCCCATTCCGCTGCAGTGCGGAGGCAATGCAATCAGGTGGAGACCATGGAAGAGCTGGAAAAGCTGTTACAGATGTTGTAACAGTTCAGACGGGGCATCTTCTTGCCCGTCTTCGACGGACAAGAAGCATCAGATGTCCATTCGATGTGGAAACTGACATGAATTTTGGCTTACAAGCGAGCTTGACGCCCAAAATTCATGTCAATTTCCCCGCCGTCTGAACTGTTACGAGATGTTGTAAAACAGTGGTTTTTGATGGTCTCACATTCTTGACAACCACAAACGTTTGGGATATAATACATGGAATGCAACGAGCCAAACCCATGCTTGTATGGGTTTGGCGACTGCTCCGAAGCCCAGGGAGGCGAAGCCGCACTGGGACATGGAATGCAACGAGCCAAATCCATGCCTGCATGGGCTGGCGACTGCCCTTTATGAGGCCGGATAAGTGAATGAATCCGGCATGATGCAGAGTAGTAAAAAAGGAAGGAAAATGAGTAACATGGCGGAAAAGAAAAATATTTTGACTTATGCAGGTTTGAAGCAGTATGAAGATGAGCTGCAGGATCTGAAAGTAAACCGGAGACGGGAGGTTGCACAGAAGATAAAAGAGGCAAGAGAGCAGGGGGATTTATCCGAGAATGCTGAGTATGATGCAGCAAAGGATGAACAGCGGGATATTGAGCTTCGGATTGAAGAGCTGGAAAAGCTTTTAAAAAATGCAGAAGTCATTGATGAAGATGAGATTGATATAAATAAAATCAGTATTGGCTGTAAAGTAAAGGTATATGATGTAGATTTTGATGAGGAGATGGAATTTCGGATTGTAGGCTCCACAGAGGCCAACAGCCTGAAAAACAAGATTTCCAATGAATCTCCGGTTGGTCAGGCATTGCTTGGTAAGAGGGTAGGAGATGTGGTGGATGTAGAGACTCAGGCAGGAACCATTCAGTACAAGGTGCTGGAGATTCAAAGGGTGTCCTAAGATCAGGACAGTTCCTTCATATAATATTTCCGGGAAAAGAGGAGCAGAGGATGGGAGAACAGCAGAATCAGCAGAAGAAACAGAACCAGGAGCCAGACTTAAACCAGCTTTTAAAGGTGCGCCGTGAAAAGCTGGCGGAGCTTCAGGCAGCAGGAAAGGACCCGTTCCGGATTACGAAATATGATGTATCCATTCACAGTGCTGATATAAAAGAACACTATGAGGAATGGGAAGGAAAAGAGGTGTCCATTGCTGGCCGGATGATGTCCAAACGTGTTATGGGTAAGGCATCTTTTTGCAATGTCCAGGATCTAAAAGGCAACATTCAATGTTATGTGGCAAGAGATGATCTGGGAGAAGAAGCTTATAAAGAATTTAAAAAGATGGATATTGGTGATCTTGTGGGCGTGAAGGGGATTGTGTTCACCACAAAAATGGGAGAGATTTCTGTTCATGCCAAGTCCCTGATTCTGCTGTCCAAGAGCCTGCAGATTCTGCCAGAGAAGTATCATGGACTGACAAATACCGATATGCGTTACCGTCAGCGGTACACAGACCTGATCATGAATGAGGAGGTAAAAAAGACCTTTGTCATGCGGTCTAAGATTATCAGCAGCATCCGCCGCTACCTGGATAACCAGGGCTTTCTGGAAGTGGAGACCCCTATGCTGGTAAGCAATGCAGGCGGGGCGGCGGCAAGGCCGTTTGAAACCCATTATAATGCTTTGGATGAGGATGTGAAGCTGCGGATTTCCCTGGAGCTGTATCTGAAGAGGCTGATTGTAGGCGGTATGGAGCGGGTC
>CATLIJ010000017.1 GCA_949948825.1 uncultured Clostridiaceae bacterium | reverse complement strand
AATAGAACAGGGGCAGAATAGAGAGGGCGTACTATGGCCTTTTTTTAAAAAATTAGATAGGATATATTGAAAAAATATGAATATAGGGCCTTGGTTGTGCAGAAGAAAAATTTAATCGTCAGTGCTGGGGGGAACGTTGTTCCCCTTGACTGCTACAAAACCGGAATTGTGTTGAAATATTTTAGCAGATAAGCATTTCCGCCAAAATACTGCGTTTTACGGAAATGTTTACATCTACAGTTCACAACATATCACATCAGCAACACTGTACTTGGATCAGCCCATGACAATCCATTCCTGAGCTGTTCCTCCCAGAATCGGTTTTTTGGGAAATTTTATGAAGATAGTAGAATCTTTTCAAAACCCGTGGTATAATCGAGCAAGCACTGCAAGACGGCAGGTGGAGAGCAGGGGGAAAAGGAAACCAGACAGACACCTTGCAAGACAGCAGACAAAGAGCGCTGAGAAAAAGAAAAGACACAAGGGAGACACAGATGCAGGCGATTTTACTGGCAGGCGGCCTGGGAACCCGGCTTCGGAGCGTGGTCAGCGACCGTCCCAAGCCTATGGCCCTGATTGAGGACAAGCCTTTTATGGAATATGTGGTTCATGAATTATCTCGCTATGGAATCACAGAGATTATATTTGCCGTGGGATATAAAGGTTCCATGGTGGAAGAATATTTTGGAGATGGAAGCCGGTTTGCGGCCCCGGACGGGACTCAGCTGAAGGTGCAGTATGCTTATGAAGAGGAGCTTTTGGGTACAGCGGGAGCTATTAAAAATGCGGGACAGCTGGTGACAGAGGATTCTTTTTTCGTATTAAATGCAGACACCTTTTACCAGATGGATTACAGGCGGCTGGTGCGGCAGCAGAAGGAGATGGATCTGGATATGGCGCTGGTGCTAAGGCAGGTGCCGGATGTGTCCAGATATGGTCAGGCGGTTTTAAAGGATGGGATTCTTACCGGATTTGATGAAAAGGCAGATGAGGCTGGACCAGGAACCATCAACGGAGGCATTTACCGGATGAAACGAGATTTGTTAAAAGAGATTCCGGACGGAAAGGTTTCTCTGGAGAAGGATATGATTCCCCGGTGGCTGTCCGGCGGCAGACGGCTGGGAGGCTTTGTCAATGAGGGGTATTTTATTGACATCGGAGTGCCGGAGGATTATTTCCGGTTTATTGAGGATGTGAAGAAGGGAGTTGTCATATGGTAATCAGAGGGAGAGCGCCCCTGCGGATAAGCTTTGGCGGCGGCGGGACGGATGTGGAGCCTTTTTGTCTGGAGCAGGGAGGAGCCATCATTGGCAGTACCATCAACAAATATGCCTATTGTTCCATTGTTCCCAGGAAGGATGATCAGATTATTGTGCATTCCCTTGATTTTGATATGACAGTCAAGTATAATGCCAAAGAGAATTATGTGTATGACGGCCGTCTGGATCTGGTGACAGCGGCTTTGAAGGCCATGGAGATTGACCAGGGCTGCGAGGTGTATTTACAGTGTGATGCGCCTCCTGGCTCTGGACTGGGAACCTCCTCCACAGTAATGGTGGCTCTTTTGATTGCCATGGCCCGGTGGAAGGGTGTGGAGCTGGACGGTTATGGGCTGGCAGACCTGGCTTATGGTGTGGAGCGAAAAGATTTAAAGATTGACGGCGGTTATCAGGACCAATATGCTTCCACCTTTGGCGGGTTTAATTTTATTGAGTTTCATGGCAGGAATAATGTGGTGGTGAACCCTTTGCGGATTAAGAAGGATATTATTCATGAGTTGCAGTACAATCTGCTTTTGTGCTACACAGGCCACATTCATGTTTCAGCTAATATTATTAAGGACCAGGTAAAGAATTATGAGAAAAAGGATGCCTTTGATGCTATGTGCGAGGTGAAGGCTTTGGCATATGCCATGAAGGATGAGCTGTTAAAAGGCAATCTTCATAATTTTGGCAGGCTTCTGGATTATGGATGGCAGAGCAAGAAGCGGATGAGCAGCAAGATTACCAATCCTCAGATTGATGAGCTGTATGAGGAGGCTTTGAAGGCAGGCGCTTTGGGAGGAAAGCTTTTGGGCGCCGGAGGAGGAGGCTTTTTGCTGGTGTATTGTCCCTATAATGTGCGCCATAAGGTGGCAGCCCGGATGGAACAGGCCGGAGGCCAGCTGTCAGACTGGAATTTTGAGCTTCGGGGCGCACAGGCATGGGTGGCAGATGAGCTTCGCTGGGATTATGATTCCGTTAAGGTAAAGACTGTAAATGGAGATTATGAATTTCAGTTTTAGGAAAGTGTCATAACCAATGATACAGGGAGCAGACAGGAAATGGAACAGGTGATATTTTTAGACCGGGACGGGACCTTAAATGAGGAAGTGCATTATTTACACCGAAAGGAAGATCTGAAGATTCTGGAAGGAGCGCCTGAGGCAATCCGCAGGTTTAAGGAAGCAGGGTATAAGATTGTGGTGGTGACAAACCAGGCCGGAGTGGCGCGGGGATATTTTCCAGAGTCAGATGTGAGAGAGCTTCATCAATATATGAACGAATGCTTAAGTCCCTTGGGGGCAGGTATTGATTACTTTTTTTATTGTCCCCATCATCCGGTTTACGGACAGGGAATTTATAAAAAGGAATGCAGATGCCGCAAACCGGATACAGGAATGTTTGAGATGGCGGAACAGTATTTTCAGATTGATAAGAGCCGGTCCTGGATGATTGGAGATAAAAAATCCGATGTGGAGGCCGGGAAAAATTATGGCATTCGAACGGTTTTGGTGGGAACTGGCTATGGGGCCAAGGTCCATGAAGAGATGAAGGCTGATTGGGAAGAAAGGAGCTTGCCCTATGATTTTTACGCCGAAACACTTATTGACGCCGCCTGTAAAATACTTGAAGGTGAAAATGAAAACAGACCTTTCGTCTGAGGAGGAAAAAGTCAGAATGATGCCAAATGACATACAGAAAAAGCGAATGGAAGAGCTGATGGAGCGTTATCCGGTGTTAAAGCCTGTGGAGGAGGCGCTCTGGAAAGCTTATGAAATATTGGAGGCCTGTTATGCAGCAGGGGGGAAGCTTCTGGTTGCAGGCAATGGGGGCAGCTGCGCAGATGCGGAGCATATTGTGGGGGAATTGATGAAGGGCTTTGTAAAGCCAAGGAATCTGCCGGAGTCTTTTCAGGAGCGTCTGAAGGCGGAAGGGGGAGAACAGGGGCAGGTTCTGGCCGGGAAGCTTCAGGGCGCCCTTCCTGCCATTGCATTAGACGGCCATCCGGGACTTTCCACAGCCTTTGCCAATGACGTGGATGCAGATTTGGTGTATGCCCAGCAGGTGTGCGGATATGGCAATCCTGGAGATGTGTTTTTGGGCATATCTACCTCTGGAAATGCAAAAAATGTGGATTATGCAGTGACTGTGGCAAAAGCAAAAGGAATGTCTGTGATTGGACTAACCGGAAAAGACGGCGGCTTGCTGGGAAAACGGGCAGATGTGGCTGTGATTGTGCCAGAGCAGGAGACGTTTCAGATACAGGAGCTGCATCTGCCGGTGTATCATGTGCTTTGCCTGCTTTTGGAGGAGCGGTTTTTTTAAGGAGGAAAAATGGCGATGCATACATTTGCAGTCTGTGCATATAAGGATTCTCCTTATTTGGAAACGTGCATTCGGTCTTTAAAGAGGCAGACAATTCCTGGAAAAATCATTTTATGTACTTCTACCCCCAGTCCATATTTAAGATCCATGGCAGAAAAATATGAACTTCCCTTTTTCGTCAGGCAGGGGGAGAGTGATATTCTGGAGGACTGGAATTTTGCGTATCAGCAGGCAGAGCCTGGTCTGGTGACGATTGTCCATCAGGATGACTGGTATCACAGAGACTATGGAAAATATGTGCAGGAGTGCTGGGAAAAGTATCCGGACATCTCTGTATTTTCCTCTGATTGTGTGGTGTGGAAAAATGGAAAGGTGGAAAAAGGAGGAGCAGTGCAGCAGATCAAAAGGCTGCTTCGCCTGCCTTTGCGGCTGGGGAGCATTTCGCACAAAACCTGGGTAAAACAGGCTGCTCTCAGATTTGGAAACCCCATCATCTGTCCGTCCTGCACATATAATAAGAAGCTTTTGGGAACACCATTATTTCAGTCTGATTACAGGTTTGCCCTGGATTGGGATACCATGTGGAGACTGGCAAAGCTTCCAGGGCGGTTTGTGTGTGTGGAAAGGCCATTGATCTGTTACCGGATTCATTCCGGGGCTACGACAAAAGCCTGTATTGAAAGTCACCAGCGTTATGAGGAAGAGCTTGCCATGTATCAGAAGATCTGGCCAAAGCCAATGGCCTGGTTACTGATGATATTTTACCAGAAGGCTTATGGTGCATATGGATAACGCGGAGGAAACGATAAGGAATGAGAGAACAGCAGACGGCAGGAGTCCGGGATTCCTGGGATAACAAACATGTGGAGCGGTGGAGAACAGCCAGCCGGTGGAAAAATGATCTGGCAGTTATGGTTCTTTTAACCGGATTTGCATTGTGGATTAACCGGAACATTCAGATTCAGGGACTTTGTATGGAGGATTTGAAGCTTTGGTCCTGTTATGGTGAGCTGCCCCTTTGGAAATACTTGTTTTCTTTGGGTGATATGCGGTTTCTGTACAATCTGGCGGTTTGGCTTGAGCTGAAGATCCTAGGAACTCATATTGCATGGATTGTGCCGGTTCACTTGTTGATGAATGCGGGAATTGCATTTACTTTATACCGGATGGGCAAGCATTTCAGCCATTCCTTCTATGTGGGAATATTCTGCGGGTTTGTGTTTCTGGCTTCCCGCATGTCTTATTATCAGATTGGACGACTGAGCGGGCTGATGGAGATTATGGCTCTTTGGATGGCCATAGGGATTTTGTATCTGCTCTGTATTTTTTCCATGGATCATGGAGGAAAGGATTACCGGTCCTTTTACGGAGCGTGCGGGCTGTATTTGGGAATCTGCTTTGTTCATGAGCGGTTTTGGGTGTTGTTTCCATTATTTTTATGGGTGCTGCTGTGCCGGAGGGTGAGAAAGGGAAAGCTGTGGACCCTTCCTGTGGTGATATGCGGAGCTGTTTGGATGCTTCACCTGACAGCAGGCCAATGGATTGAACAAAGAAAATTTTTGGCAGCAGGACAGGAGTCTGATCTCATTATCCGCTCTTTTGGGGAAAGAATAAAAAATGTGATTCGCCAGGGAGCGTATTTGTTTGGGATTCATACCGGGCCGGGACATCTGTCTGGTCCCAGCTATCGTCAGGCTCCCCTTGGAGTTATGCTGTTGATTGGGGCAGCAGATTTAATGCTTCTGATGTTTTTGGTGGCATTTTTTGCCAAGGTGATTCAGGAGTGGAAGCATTGCGGCGGGTATTTAGGCATAAGCATTCTGTTTATTGGCTTTGTCCTCTGCGGGTTTTCCGGCTTCAGCCCCGGGTCCTCGGGGGAATTGTATGGGGCTTATGTTTCTTATGGAGCAGGGCTTTTGTATCTTTCCTGGATGTATGGGGCTCTTACGGATAAGATGATTCAGGAGGGCACCTGGATGCAGGCAGTGGCTTATTTGTCCATGCTGTTTCTTTATGGAATTTTGATTTTTCCGGCAGAGCTTTATTACCGGGGGTTTAATCCAAAGCTTTCCTGTATGGTAAATCAGCAGCAGTATAATTCCCTGGCAGAAGAAACCTATGGAATTTACGGGGATGGGATCTTTGGGAAAACCATTTATGTGATTGGCAGAGATTTGCCTGTGGATGATTTTACCAGAGAGACATTTTTTAAAGTGTTTGATCCGGAAAAAAAGGCAGAAGGCACCAGTCTGGTTCATGTGGAGGATATCCGGCAGATCGGTCTTATCTCTGAGGATATGCTGGTGCTTCAGGAGGAGCCGGATCAAAACGGATATCAGGATGTGACCTATGCCATGAGACAGCTGAAATGCCGTGGTATTTATGGATATTATGAAGATGGATGGATCGATGAACAGGCTAAGGTGCAGGTGATGGCAGGCTCTACTGGTGTGATTGAAATGGAGTTTTTTTATCCGGGAAGCCTTGAGGAGGACCAGTGGATTACCATTTATGTCAATGGAGAACCGGAATTCTATCTGGAAATGGAGCAGAATCCTGTGCGCAGGTCGTTTCAGACCATACCATTTGACACCTTGACTCTGGAGTTCCGGACCAATTTTTATGCAAAGAATGCCAGAGAGCAGCGGGGGGAGACCCGGCTGGCAGCGATTCTTGCCATGTGGGCGGATTAGCTTCAGCAATGTACAGATCCTGTGTTAGGACAGAGGAGAATATAGAATGAAAGTAGTGATTCTGGCAGGAGGGCTGGGGACGCGGATCAGCGAGGAGAGCCATCTGAAGCCAAAGCCAATGATTGAGATTGGCGGCCGTCCGATTTTGTGGCATATTATGAAATATTATTCTGAGTTTGGGTTCCATGAGTTTGTCATCTGCCTGGGATACAAACAATATGTGGTGAAGGAATTTTTTGCAGATTATTTTCTTCATATGTCGGATGTTACCTTTGATTTGGCTCATAATAAAATGGAGGTTCACAACAATTATTCAGAACCATGGAAGGTGACTTTGGTAGACACAGGGCTGCATACCATGACCGGGGGGCGGATAAAGCGGATAAAGCCTTATATTGGAGATGAGCCGTTTATGATGACCTATGGAGATGCAGTGTCCACAGTGGATCTTCATGCCCTGGTCCGGTTTCATCAGGAACATGGAAAAATCGTCACTGTGACCACAATTAACATCGGACAGCAAAAAGGCGTGCTGGATGTTGGGAAGGATCATGTGATCCGCTCCTTCCGGGAAAAATCGGATGCGGACGGAGCGATTATCAGCGGCGGATTTATGGTGATGAATCCGGAGATTTTTGGGTATCTGCAGGATGATACCACGGTTTTTGAGAAGGGGCCTATGGAACAGCTGGTGGCAGAGAGGCAGCTGATGTCCTTTTTCCACAGAGGATTCTGGCAATGCATGGATACTCAGCGGGAGATGCAGCTGCTGGAGAAAATGTGGCAGTCAGGAGAAGCGCCGTGGAAGATTTGGAGGGTATAACAGGAGGGCGAATATGTACCATTTGGAGGAGTGCAGGCAGTTTTATCAGGGGCGGAGGGTTCTGGTTACTGGTCATACAGGATTCAAGGGAACCTGGCTGTGCCGGATTTTGACTTTGGCAGGAGCAAAGGTGACAGGGTATTCTCTGGAGCCGCCCACAGACCCCGCGCTGTTTCGGATTGCAGGTATGGAGGAATTCATGGATTCCAGAATCGGGGATATTCGGGACAGGAAGCATTTGATGCAGGTGTTTGAGGAGGTTTGTCCGGAATTTGTGTTTCATCTGGCAGCACAGCCGATTGTGCGGGATTCTTATAAAGATCCGGTGTATACTTATGAGACAAATGTAATGGGGACTGTAAATCTGTTAGAGTGTGTGCGGAGGACTTCCAGTGTTAAATCTGTGCTCAATGTGACTACAGACAAGGTTTATGAGAACCGGGAGTGGGAATATGGATATCGGGAATGCGATCCGCTGGATGGATATGATCCTTATTCCAACAGCAAGTCCTGCTCTGAGCTGGTGACTCACAGCTATAAGAAGTCTTTTTTTCAGGAGAGCTCCTGTGCGGTTTCCACGGCAAGAGCAGGAAATGTGATTGGCGGCGGGGATTTTGCCAATGACAGGATTATACCGGATTGTGTGCGGGCTGTGGGGGCAAATCAGGAGATTGTGGTGCGGAATCCCTATTCTACCCGCCCTTATCAGCATGTGCTGGAACCGTTGTTTGTCTATTTGCAGATTGTACAGAGACAATATGAGGACCGGACTGTGGAGGGATATTATAATGTAGGGCCGGATGATTGTGACTGTGTGACAACAGGTGAGCTGGTGACAGAGTTCTGCAGGCTGTGGGGTCAGGAGGCCAGGTGGGTGAACCGCTGTGACAAAGGACCTCACGAAGCCAGTTTTCTGAAGCTTGACTGTTCCAAACTGAAGCATGTGCTGGGATGGCGTCCCCGGTGGCACATTCAGGAAGCTTTGGAGCTGACCGTAGAGTGGTCAAAAGCCTATTTGGACGGGGAGGAAATACGGAAGGTTATGGATCAGCAGATCTGCAACTATTAAATCATCACATCAGCAGCTGTAGTACCAACTGATCAGAAGGGAGAGTGTTAATCATGGAGAAGACGCAGCAGGAGGCAAGACAGGAGATTCTTAATCTGGTTGCCCGGTATTGCGAAAAGTATCATCAGACACAGGACAAGCCTTATGTGCCTGGGGAACGGATTTCTTATGCTTCCCGCGTATATGACAAGGAGGAAATGATCAATCTGGTGGACAGCGCTCTGGAGTTCTGGCTGACCTCAGGACGGTATACAGACGAATTTGAAAAGGGGCTGGCGGAATATTTGGGAGTAAAATATTGCTCTCTGGTAAACTCCGGTTCTTCTGCCAATCTTTGCGCATTTATGACATTGACCTCGCCTCTTTTGGGAGAGCGCCGGATACAGCGGGGGGATGAGGTGATTACTGTGGCAGCCGGGTTCCCCACCACAGCGGCGCCTGTCATACAGTATGGAGCAGTGCCTGTTTTTGTGGATGTGACCCTTCCTCAATATAATATTGATATAAGCCAGCTGGAGGCTGCTTATTCGGAGCGCACAAAGGCAGTGATGATTGCCCATACCCTTGGCAATCCCTTTGATTTGAAAGCGGTAAAGGCTTTTTGTGACCAGCATGGGCTTTGGCTGGTGGAGGATAACTGCGATGCCTTGGGCAGCCGCTATGAGCTGGATGGAAAAGAGTATTTTACCGGGACCATAGGGGATATGGGGACGTCAAGCTTCTATCCTCCTCATCATATGACCATGGGGGAAGGGGGCGCTGTGTATACCAATAATCCGCTGCTCCACAAGATTATCCGGTCTCTTCGGGACTGGGGGAGAGACTGTTCCTGTCCGTCTGGAAAGGACAATACCTGCAATCACCGGTTTGACCGGCAATATGGGGAATTGCCGGTTGGATATGATCATAAATATGTGTATTCTCATTTTGGATATAATTTGAAGGCCACGGACATGCAGGCAGCCATTGGCTGCGCTCAGCTGAAGAAATTTCCGGAGTTTGTGAAAAAACGGCGCAGAAATTTCGGGCGGCTTTGGGAAGCTTTGGCGGATTTACAGGAATATCTGATTCTGCCTGAGCCGTGTCCAGGTTCTAAGCCCAGCTGGTTTGGCTTTCTGCTCACCTGCCGGGAGGGGGTGGACCGGAAGGAAGTGGTTCAGTATGTGGAGGACAAAGGGGTTCAGACCCGTATGCTTTTCGCAGGAAATTTAACCCGCCATCCCTGTTTTGATTGGATGCGCAGGGAGGGGGCAGGCTATCGGGTTGTGGGCGGGCTTTCTGTTACAGACCGGATTATGCGGGATACCTTTTGGGTGGGCGTATATCCGGGAATGACAGAGGAAAAGCTGGATTATATGGCACAGGTAATTCATGAGGCTGTGAAACAGGGGAGCACAAGGGCATGACACAATATGAAATGAAAAAAGTCCATGAGGCCAGTCTGGAGATCTTAAAGGAGATTGACCGGATCTGCAGGAAATATAAGATTAAGTATATACTGGATTCCGGCACTCTTTTAGGGGCAGTCCGGCATCAGGGATTTATTCCCTGGGATGATGATGCGGATGTGGCTTTTACCAGAAAAAATTATGAGGCATTCTTAAAGGTGGTACGGCGGGAGCTTCCGGATCACCTGGAGCTTCTTATGCCCCAGGATTTTAAGGGGGGACAGAGGTTTTATGATTTTACGGCGCGGATTTATTATAAAAACAGCCGGATTCACAAGGATTCCCCGGAGGTTCGGTTCTATGAGGGAAAGCTCAACCATCTGTGGGTGGATTTGTTTGTGATTGATGTGCTGCCCCAGGGGAAAATCGGGGCGGAGATTACAAGGCTTCTTCATAAAATTGTCTATGGTATGGCTATGGGACATCGGTATCATCTGGACTTTGGCAAATACAGCCTGTTTCATAAGCTGGCAGTAGGAGGATTGTCTTTGGCAGGGCGGCTGGTTCCCATGAAATTCCTTTTTGTCCTTCAGCGAAGAGTTGCATTAAAGGACAGGAAATGCAAAAGCAATCGGATGTATTACAGCAATTACCAGCCAGATTATCTTTATGTGACGGTTCAGAGAGAGTGGTGCGAGGATGTGGTGGATCTGGAGTTTTGCGGGGCGTCTTTGATGGCGCCGAGACACTGGCATGAGATGCTGATTGGAATTTATGGGGATTACAGAAAGCTGCCTCCTAAGGAGCAGCGGGTTCCGGCTCATTCAACCATAGAGATTCAGGTGGATCAGGAAAAGATATGAGAAAATTATTGTCCGTAGTGGTATCAGTGTATAATGAGGAACAGGCTCTGCCTGTGTTTTATCAGGAAATCAAACCGGTTCTGGAGGGACTTTCCTGGGATTATGAGCTGTTGTTTGTGAATGACGGAAGCCAGGATGACAGTCTGAGGATTGTGAGGCATCTGGCAGAGCAGGAGGAGCGGGTGAAGGTGATTGGGCTGTCCCGGAATTTTGGCCACGAGGCAGCTATGATTGCTGGCATTGATTATGCCACGGGAGACGGGATTGTGTGTATGGACGCAGATCTTCAGCATCCGGTCTGGTGTCTGCCGGAGATAGAACAACGGCTGGAGGAAGGATTTGGAGTGATTACCATGACACGCACCCGGAATGCTTCTGCCGGTCTGGTGAAAAATGTGACGTCGCAGGTTTTTTACTGGGTGATCAACACCTTGTCAGATGTGAAATTTGAGCCGAATGCTTCTGACTTTTTTGCTGTGTCCAGACAGGCAGCGGATGTGCTGCGGAAGAACTACCGGGAGAGAGTGCGGTTTCTCCGGGGCTATGTGCAGAATATAGGATTTCGGAAAACCACGATTCCTTATGAGGCTTTAGAGCGGGTGGCAGGAGAGAGCAAGTACAGTATCCGGAAGCTGTTTGCTTTTTCCATCAATACGATTTTGTGTTTTTCTAATCTGCCTCTGAAGCTTGGGATTTATGCAGGACTTCTGGCAGCGTTTTTGGGGACAGGGGTGCTGATCTATACCTTGTGTACCCGCCAGGGAGCTCCCAGCGGATATGCTACGATTGTGATTTTAAATTGTTTTATGTTTGCTGTGCTGTTTTTGATTGTGGGGATTATTGGGGAGTATATTGGGATTCTTTTCAGCGAGTTGAAGGACAGGCCGGTTTATATTGTGGAGGAGGTGGAAAATGTTTGCCTTGGTAATAAGAAAGGCGAAAGAGAGGATGCAGAAGGGTCCGCAGGCAAGGAATAGGAGAGGTTTTTACAGATTAAATAATTTTATTTAGGAGGTATTTGGTATGGCGCTTCATGTTTCGAAAAAGTATTCTTATGATTATGATGAGCATGAGAAGGGGAAGGGGCCGGAGGGGATGGTGGATGAGATTCTGGCTGATTCGGAGTTTTCTCAGGTTACAGAGCTGATTATTGGGGATTGGGGGGAGTCTTATGGGGAGTCTTGTCAGGCGGTGATTGATGATATTGTGGCAAATGCTGAGAGATTTTCTCATGTGGAGAAGCTGTTTATTGGGGATATGGATTATGAGGAGTGTGAGGTTTCCTGGATTATGCAGGGAAATTATGGGAAGCTTTGGGCTGCGCTGCCGAATCTGAAGGAACTGACGGTAAAGGGAAGCATGGATTTGGACTTTGGGGAGATTTGCCATGAGAAACTGGAGGCTTTGACTGTAATCTGCGGAGGTCTTCCGGGATATATTATTGAGCAGATTGAGAAGGCCAGACTGCCAAAGCTGAAAAAACTGCTTTTGTACATAGGCAGTGATGATTATGGATTTGATGGGAACGCAGATACGATTCGGAAATTGCTGGACCGTGTGGAGCTTCCGGAACTGGAATATCTTGGAATTGTGGACAGTGAGATTCAGGATGAATTGGCTGAAGTGGTGCTGGAAAGCAAATTTATGGGGCAGATTCATACATTGGATTTGTCCTGCGGCACTTTGTCAGATGAGGGCGGAAAGAAGATTTTAGAGACTCTTCCCAAGTATCCAAATATAAAGACTTTGGATGTTCATTATCATTTTATGTCGGATGCCATGGTGAAAAAGCTGGGAGAGCTTTCCATTTCTGTGGATGCGTCGGAAGCCAATGAGGAAGATCATTATAATGGCCAGACTTACCGATATGCCATGCTGACAGAATGAGGCAGGCGGTTTTGCTGGGAAAGCCGGACACCAAACGGTCGGATTATATGGGACGTGCAGCGCGGGAGGTCGGGCTGCATGTCCTGTTTTTGGATTGGGATGGGTGGAGGGAACATTTTCCAGAGGGAAGGATTTTTCTGAAAATAGACCCGCCTGTGTGGGACAGCTGTCAGCTGGGACAGTTGGGAAGCCTGGTGGAGGGCTATCAGGAGCAGTTAAGGCAATTGGAGAAGAAGGCGCAAGGGCAGGATGTGAAGTTTTTAAATCATCCGAAGGTCATAAGGACTTTGCTGAATAAGAGGAAATGTAAAGAAAAGCTGGTGAGCTGTGGATTGCCGGTGACAGAGGAGCTGTGGGGGGAGAATTGCGGACCAAAAGACAGTCAGCTGATTCGGAGTGTGGAGCAGCTTTTGGAGGTTATGAGGAAAACCCGGGTGTATCAGGTGTTTATTAAGCCGGTTTTTGGTTCCGGGGCAGCAGGGGTGTCGGCTTTCCGGTGGCAGCCCCGCACCGGGCAGATGGTTCTCTATACGTGTATGTGGGAGGATGAAAAGGAGAACAGGGGTGGGGAATTATTTCATACAAAGAAGCTGCGGCGGATTACTGATTCCGGACAGATTCTTTCTTTGGTGGAAAAGCTTTTGAAGCTGGGATGTATGGTGGAGCGATGGTATGCCAAGGAGGAATATAAGGGATTTTCTTATGATCTGCGGGCAGTGGTTCAGGAGGGAAGGGTGGATTATTGTCTGGCCAGACTGTCAAAGGGACCAGTGACAAATCTCCATTTGAACAATCATCCCCTGGAGTTTGGGGAGCTTGGGCTGCCGGGAGCTGTAAGAGAGCAGGTGGAAGAGCTGTGCTGGAAAGCTTCCGGATGTTTTCCCGGGCTTCGGACTGTGGGGGTGGATATTCTTTTGGAAAGGGGAAGGAAATGTCCGAGAATTATTGAGATGAATGGCCAGGGGGATCTGATTTATCAGGATATTTATGGAGACAACCGGATTTACCGAAGGCAGGCAGAGATGATAAAGCAGGAAATCCGGAAGTGAAGCTTATATCTGTAGTATTTTTTGCCGGGAGGTGTGGTGATAATTGGAACACAGGAAGCAGGAGGAGGTAAATGAGGTGCCTTTTCGGCTGTTCATGTCAGGGGAGGAGGAGAAGGCTCCTTTTGTGGATATGGGACAGGTGGTGGGGGCGCAGGATATTTTGTTGATTTGTCTGGATACGCTGCGGTATGATGCGGCAGTGATGGAGGAGGAGGCTGGAGGGACGCCGGTGCTGAATGGGTATGGAGCCTGGGAGAAAAGGCAGGCGCCGGGGAATTTTACCTATCCTTCTCACCATGCCATGTTTGCAGGATTTTTGCCTTGCCGGTTTGACGCAAAAAGCATTGCTGACCGGGAAATGTTGTTTTTTCCAAGGCAGATTGGAATGGGAAACAAAGTGCCAAGGGGAGCGTTTGGATTTTCAGGAAGCACCATTATGGAGGGGCTGGAGAGGGAAGGGTATGATACCTGGTGCGTGGGAGGCGTTTCATTTTTTGACTGCCGTTCTGATTTGGGTAAGGTCTTTCCGGGATATTTTAAAAAGAGCTACTGGAAGCCCTCTTTTGCCTGTCCGGTAAAGGAAAGCACAAAGAACCAGGTGGATTTTTTATTGAGAAAGCTTTCCGAGGCAGAGAAAGAAAAGAGGATTTTTCTGTATCTCAATGTGGATGCCATTCATTATCCCAATTATTTTTATCTGGACGGGGCAAGACAGGACAGTCTGGAGAGCCACAGGGCTGCTTTGCGGTATGTGGACAAAGAGCTGGGCCGGCTGCTGGAGGGCTGGGGGGAGCAGCGCGGCAAAAGCTTTGTCATCTGCTGTTCGGATCATGGCACATGTTATGGGGAGGATGGCTGTCAGTTTCATGGGATTAACCATCCAAAGGTGAACGAAATTCCTTATAAACATTTTTTTATCTCTGGGAGCAGAGATTCAGGAAAAGAGAGATGATAAAATGGAGATAAAAAATCCATATATCCAATATATGTACAGTTATCCTCATAAGACAGCATACGGCCCTTTGGAAGGCGTGTTTCTTAAGGATTATGCTGACCGGATGGCTGGAAAGGGTCATGGGCTGTATTTTCATGTGCCTTTTTGCCAGGGAAAATGTGGATACTGTAATTTGTTTTCCGTTATCCATCAGACAGAAGAGGCCATAGACCAATATCTGGATGGAGCAGAACGGCAAATTTGCCAGTACAGAGCTATTTTTGAACCTTATGGAACTGAATTTTCAGAGTTTACCATTGGGGGCGGAACACCGCTCATTTTGACAGAACGGCAGCTGGAGCGGATGTTTCGGATAACAGGGGAGAATCTAAAGCTTCAGGAGGGCCGGGAGATTGGGATTGAGACAGCGCCCAATCAGACGGACAAGCAAAAGCTGATGCTCCTCAAAGAACAAGGCGTCACCAGGGTCAGTATGGGAATCCAAAGCTTTCTGGAGGAAGAGCTGAAGGTCTTGCGGCGCAGCCACAGGGCAGAGCAGGCGAGAAAAGCTTTGGAGCTTTTGCGGGTTGTGGATTTTCCCTGCATCAATGTGGATTTTATCTATGGGATTCCAGGACAAACCGTAGATTCCCTGCTGTATTCTTTGCAGGAAGCTCTTGTTTTTGAACCGGATGAAATCTTTTTATATCCTTTGTATCTGAAGCATGGGGCTGGCCTCATTCAGGCTGGAGTGGTTCCGGACTGGAGACTTGCCAGCAAACAGTATCAGGAAGCTGCTGCCTTTTTAAAGGCTGCCGGGTTTCGTCAGGATTCCATGCGCCGGTTTGTACAGGCTTGGAAAAATGGGAAAAAGGACAGACAGCGGGAATTTTCAGAGTGCGGTTTTGGCACATCTCTGGCATTGGGCTGCGGCGGGCGAAGCTATGTGGGAAATCTTCATTTCTGCACTCCTTATGCCATTACTCAGAAAAGCTGTCTGGAACAGCTAAAGCGCTTTGAAGATACCCTTGATTTCTCAAAGATTACCCATGGAATTTTCCTTTCAGATGAGGAGGTGAAGCGCAGATATGTGATTCGCCATCTTTTGATTCGTCCGGGAATCTGTCTGAAGCAGTATGAAGAAGACTTTGGCACTTCGGTATATCAGGATTTTCCGGTGCTGGAAAAATGGGGACAGGAGGGATTGGTTCAGGCGGAGGAATTTCTCGCTTTGACAGACAAAGGGATGGGACTTTCGGATTACTTAGGACCTATGCTGGTTTCTGACCAGGTATGTGAGAAAATGAAGGAATGGGAGAGGGTTCATGAATCGGTTGACCGTGTTGTACCGGGGAAGTCTGAAAAGCTGTAATTACCACTGTACTTACTGTCCGTTTTCCAAACACTCTATGGGAAAGCGGGAGCTGGAACAGGACAAAATCCAATGGTTCAGGTTTGTGGAAAGCATAAAGCAAAGGTCCGCCCAGGGAGAGGCCGGAGAGCGGATTGGCGCTGTGATGGTAGTTCCTTATGGGGAGGCGTTGATTCATCCCTGGTATTGGGAGGGGCTTGGACAGGTGAGCTGTATGGAGAAAACAGATGCTGTGGGATGTCAGACGAATTTGAGCTTTTCGGTTCCAGAGGCATTGGACTGGTTTGCGTCAGCAGGAGGAAAAGTGGAAAAGCTGCGCCTGTGGGCCACCTTTCATCCGGAGATGGTTTCAGAGGAGGATTTTGCCGGGAAATGCAAAAGACTTTTGGCAGAGGGAGTATCTTTATGCGCTGGTGCTGTAGGCGTTCCGGAACAAATCAGGCGGATAGAAAAGCTGAAAGGCTTGCTGCCAGAAGAGATTTATCTTTGGGTGAACCGGATGGATGGGTTGAGAAGAGCTTATACTTACAAGGAGAAGCAGGCGTTTCTGAAGATTGACCCTTATTTTTGGAGGGAGCTTGAGCGGACGCCGTCACAGGTCATCCAGTGTGCCGAAAGACGTTTTATTGAGGCAGACGGAAGAATGGGCCTGTGCAATATCAGCCAGAAAATACCGGGAAACTGGTATGAAGAGGGATGGGGAGAGGAGAAGGATTTTCCTGCCTGCAGGCGAAAGGAATGCTCCTGTTATCTGGCCTATGGGGGCAGGAAGGATTTTATGAATGATATTTTGTTTGGACCTTATCCTGTTTTCCGCATTCCCCGACGGCCAAAGGCTGTATTTCTGGATATTGAAGGCACTTTGCTTCCTTATAAAGAGTCTGTGATTCAGGGTTTGGAAGCCCTGGCCAGTCAGCAGGTCCGGTTGTTTTTTGCCACAACCCTTCCTTTGGAGGACGCCTTGAGACGATGCAAGAGAATCTGGCATGTGTTTCAGGGCGGGATTTTTGCAGGCGGGAGCCATATGATTTTGATGCAGGAGGATGAGATTCGGGAATATATTTACGAGCTGGATAGAGGCCTGATTTCTCTGGCAGAATCGTTCAGGGGAGAATTTGGCTATCAGATTCTTTCTTACAGCCATAAGGGACAGCTGTATAAGCTGACCTTGATTCGTCCCAGGAAGAAGCCCTGGAATTGTCAGGAGGCTGGATGCCTTATGGAAATGCTGGAACCAGCATATGCAGAAAAGCTTCGGTGGTATGTGGAGGGAAATTGCCTGCAGATCGTGGCCAGGGAGGCAGACAAGGCCAATGGAGTTGGGATGATTTTAGGATGGCTGGGGATTCCTCTGAAAGACGCAGCAGCAGCCGGAGATTCCGAGGAGGATGAGAAGATGGTTCACATAACAGGAGGAAATTTGCACAGTTCGCAGCCTTTTTGAAATGAAGAATCGGTTGGAAAATGGTATGATAGATTCACAAAAGGGAAGGGAGTGAAAACCATGTTTGTGATCTATAAGAAGAACATGAAAAAGCCGATTCGCATCTGGTTGGAAAATGAAGAGAGGATAGAGGAAAGCTGTCTGGAACAGGCGTATCACCTGGCGGATTTGCCGTTTCTCCATAAATGGGTTTGTCTGATGCCAGATACTCACACAGGGAAGGGAATGCCCATAGGAGGCGTGATTGCTGCAAAGGATGTGATTATTCCCAATGGGGTTGGAGTGGACATTGGCTGCGGCATGAATTTTGTATCTACCAATATTTTGGTAAAAGAGATTCGGGAGGTGGAGTCAACCGGAAATGGCACTCTGGTTCAGGCAATAATTTCAGACATTATGAGGAATATTCCAGTGGGATTTCATTCGCATAAGGAGAGGCAGCCATCTAAGGTACTGGACCAGGCGATGGAACAGGCAGAGCTTTATGGAGCGAATCCGGAATTGTTTCCTTTCATTGAGGACGCTTATTATCAGGTTGGAACATTAGGGGGAGGAAATCATTTTATTGAGCTGCAGGAGGACCAGAATGGATATTTGGGCATTATGATTCATTCCGGAAGCCGCCATTTCGGGAAAGAGATTTGTGATGTATACCACAAAAAGGCACGTGAATTAAATGCTCTGTGGTACAGCCAGGTGCCGGATGAATACCGGCTGGCATTTCTTCCTGTTCATACAAAGGAGGGGCAGGAATATATTACCTGGATGAAGCTTGCCCTGGATTATGCTTTTGAGAACCGGGAGAGAATGATGGAGCGGGTCAAAGAGTCTGTGACAGGAAAGATCGGGAAGTTTCTTGGAAAGCAGGTGACATTTTCGGAAGAGATTAACTGCCATCACAATTATGCGGCTCTGGAACACCACTATAATGCCAATGTGTGGGTTCACCGGAAGGGAGCCACACGGGTTAGGGAGGGAGAGCTGGCTGTGATTCCCGGCGCCATGGGTTCTTACAGCTATGTGGTTCGGGGAAAGGGAAATCCCAAGAGCTTTTGCAGCTCCTCCCATGGAGCAGGAAGAGCCTATTCCAGAAAGGGTGCTATGGAGGCTTTTACCTGTGA
>CATLIJ010000016.1 GCA_949948825.1 uncultured Clostridiaceae bacterium | reverse complement strand
GAAACCATTTGGTTTATTTTACGTTTGATCAGATTGGACAAGGTGCGAATCTGAAAACCAATGTGGTCCGTGGGCATAGGTTTTATAATCCTTTCTTAACAAAAGTAAGTATACTAACATTTTAGCATTGGAAAAAATAATTGTCAATTAAAATAATCACCATTAAATAGATGATTTTTTTATTATTTTTTGTTAAAATAATAATTACTTAAAAATAAACCTGAAAAAGGAATAATCTGCGAAAGGGGATTTTTTGATGGATGAACCAATTCAGTGTTATCGTGTCAGTTCTACCTTTCGGATGTTGGGAAGTCTGCCGATTGAAGATGTGGAGCTTTATCTGACAGTCTGCGGCAATGAACGTTGTACTGCAGATAAATTTTACGGCCCTACTGTGAGAAGAGATTATCATGTACATTTTGTTTTGTCAGGCAGAGGAACTCTGGAGATGGCAGGGAAGGTGTACACGCTCCAGAGAGGGCAGATTTTTGTAACTGTACCAGGAGTGAATGTTTACTATTATTCGGATCCGGAAGATCCGTGGCATTATGCATGGGTCTCTTTTAATGGGACAAAAGCAGCTCTTTATTTGGAAAAGGCGGGGCTGACACCGGATTGTCCGATTCGGGATGCTTATTTGGAACCAGAGGAATATCTGGCAATTACCGAGGAGATTTTAAATCACCATGAGATAACCGTTGCCAATGAACTTACCAGAACAGCGCTCTTATATCAGATTCTGGCGCTTTTGGTCAATTCTCAAAATCAAAATCTGGAACGGCAGAATAAACCTTTGCCTCATGACTATTCTCCGGATGTTTATGTGGATAATGCTCTTCGATATATTCATAATCATTATGCAGATGCAAAGGTCAGTGATATTGCTTCTTATATTGGAATTACCCGGTCTTATCTGACTCATATTTTTAAACAGAAAATGGATATTTCTCCTCAGGAATATCTTTTAAGCTATCGCCTGGAACAGGGCAGCAGACTTCTTCGGACTACTGGAATGTCCATTCAAGAGGTTGCAGAAAGGATTGGGTATGAAAATCCTCTGACTTTTTCCAAGATGTTTAAGAGTGCTTATGGGGTAAGTCCTAAAAATTACAGATTAAAAATAATGGACAAGAAAGAGGGGTAGCAAAAGAACAGAGGATGTTACAGGCTCCGAAAAAGAACATTTTCTGGAGCCTGTAACCATTTTTTACTATTATTCTTTTATTCCTGTGCAATCTGTTCGTTCATATAGTTTGCGATTTCTTTGCAAGCCTCTTCCATGGTGATTTCGGCTGTATAAGCCCGTACCATTACCTGCTGGGAATAATCTTCCCATATTTTAGTGTTAGCAGTATAAGGACGGATTACCATATCCTCTGTCATATCAAGATATGCCTGTAAATGAAAGTCCGGGGCGCAATTAACCCAATTGTCAGAGGTTCCAATGTAAGCGGACATGGTAACTCCAGTATCCGCCTGTTTTTTCTGAGCTGTTTCGCTGCCCAAATATTCCAAAAGCTTCCACGCATTTTCTGCGTTGGGACTTTCGGCTGAAGCAGCCCATCCAAGTCCGTTGTAAATCGTTTTTCTGGTTCCATCATTAGCTTTGGGGAGAACTGCCACATCTGCATTTGCTGCAATATATTCGTTTTCAGAAAATGCTTTTACCATCCAGGAGCCTTGAAGGGTCATGGCGGACCTTCCGGAACCAAACAATACATCTGTTGTGTTTTCTCCCATCATTTGCTGAGTGGGCATACAAACTGTTACCAGATTATCATACCACCAATTCATGGCAGCGATTGTCTCCGGAGCATCCCAGCCGGATGCAGATCTGTCATCATTGACAATGTAACCGCCCATGTCATAAATCATGTTATAATAGCCGTCCTGATTGTAGGCAGCAGGAGAGGCAAAACCATATTGATTGTTGTCTTTATCGGTAAGCTTTGCGGCAACTTCTGCAAAGGTATCCCAGGTCCAGGTTTCATCTGGATAGGAAATGCCTGCTTCGTCAAACATGGTTTTATTGTACCAGAGAGCAATGGTGTCATAATCTTTTGGAATTGCATAGGTTTTGTCATTGTACTGATACAATCCAAGAATATCCTGATAGTAATGGTCCGGGTCGATTACATCACTTTGGGCAATCCGGTCAGTAAGGTCAAGAAGCATGTCATTGCGCATAAATCTCTGAGAGTAAGTGGAGTGCATCCAGAATACATCTGGAAGAGTTCCTCCTTGTGCTCCTGCCTCCAGAAGAGTCCAGTATTGATCCCATGGCACTACCTGAATTTCCACAGCAATACCAGTTTCTTTTGTAAAGTCGTCCATGATTGCTTTCAGTCCTGGAAGCTGGTTGTTATCCCATATGGAAACAGAGAGGGTGTTGGAACTGTTTCCAGAATCTCCGGAATTGGAATTGCCTCCGGCGCTGCCACCACAAGCAGCCAGGGAAGTACACATGGCAGCAGCTAAAATAGTTGATAAAATCCGACTTTTTTTCATTTTTACGTCCTCCTCTACTTGCTTTATCCAGCAGGTTTTGTTGTTTGCTTATGATTGGATTTTATCACAAGGGAACAGAGAAAAACATAATCGAATGTGTTGTAAATATAGAGTAAAGGGTTATTCAGGAAAACAGCGTGCAGCCAATTTCTTTAAAGTACTGAATTTTTGCTTCTATATTTTCTCTTTTTACATCAAAGGCTTCTGCAAGGCAGTCTACACAATAATAGATGGATGTACCGCGATTAATGAGCTTTTTGGTTATGGCAATCTCATCGGATATTAGTTCTTTGCCGCATTTTCGGCAGTAATTTCTGAGGCAATCAGAAGAATGAGGTGTTATATTTAACTTTATCATTTTGTCTTATGGTCAGCACAGTTTACCATACGGCACCGGAACAGGCGGCAGTCGTGGCCGGGAACAGATATAATATGATAATCCCGTTTAATGCCAATGTGCTCTCCAGTAAATATGTCTGTCATGTCAAAACCGTAGCCAGAGGTGTAGGGAAGGCCTACATCTGCAAAAATGCAGTGCATCTCCTGTTGGTCTTCGTGAAGATTGTAATAGGCAATAGCAAATTCCTGGTCAGACAAATGCTTAATAAAAGTAATTAACTTATTTTTTACCATGCGCAGGGGTTCTACAGCATCATCCGTATTTTCTTCCGGAACCATGACGCTTCTTTTTCCTACCAGATAAGGGGGGCGGCATTCCGGGTCCTGGTTAATGGAAATAAGTTCTTTGTTTAAAAGAAGATTTTCCATGTCTGGAGAAAGGCTTCGGATGTCTGCTCCCATAATCAGGGGAGCGCCTGCAAGGCACCAGAGAGAAAACTGCATCCGGTATTCGCTGTCTGTGCAGGCTTTGCCAATAGCCACATTTCCCTGATTGTACATACCTACAGTCAGCATGTCCAGATCATTGAAGCAGGAAGGCCCAGATTGGCTTAAATGTTCCAGCTGGGATTCAAAGATTCCCATAAAGGAACGGAAGTTGTCAAAAATATCACCAGTAGAGCGGTAGGTGTGGGCGCCGATGGAGCGCATCCAATTCCAGCTATCCTCAGAACCCCAGTTGCAGGCAGCGAACAGAATTTCTCTTCCAGTGGCTTTTAAGGCCATGCTCATAGTCAGGTACCGGTTGATACAGTCTGCATTTTTGGGAAAGTTGCAGTAATCGTATTTCAGATAGTCAATTTCCCATTCTGCAAACAACGCGGCATCCTGAAATTCGTGGTCATAGCTGGAGGGGTATCCAGCGCAGGTGAGAATGCCAGAACAGGAATACATGCCAAATTTCAGCCCTTTGCTGTGAACATAATCTGCCACAGCTTTCATTCCGTTTGGAAATTTTTCCGGGTCAGGAACCAGATTACCGGAAAAATCTCTTTCTTTTAAAGACCAGCAGTCATCAATAATAAGATACTCATATCCTGCATCCCGGTAGCCTTTTTCAACCATAGTGTCAGCAATTTGGAAAATCAGGGTTTCGTTTATATTGGTTCCAAATGTGTTCCAGGAATTCCAGCCCATGGGGGGTTTTGATGCAATCATTTTGACATCCTCCTTGTACTACAAATATTTAGTGTTTTATTCTGGCATATCTGAAAAGATATGTTCATCTGAACTGATACAATCATATATAAAGGGCGGAAATTTGTCTATGGAATATTGTGTGGTATGTATGATGTAATGTGTTTTAGTTTTCACTTTACATTTTTCCTGTTTTATATCTCATTAGTATAAGTGAATTTTATGGAAAATATGGTAAAATACTTTTAATTTAAATATTTGATTACTTTCACTATAAAAGGAGTTTTTCATGGGAATTATCTTCAATCAAAAAAGCAAAACATTTACTTTAAACACCAGGAATACGTCTTATCAGATGAAGATTGGAAATCTGGATTATTTGCTGCATCTGTACTATGGCCCATCTATTTCGGATGAAGATATGAGCTATCAGATTATGCAGTATGACCGTGGCTTTTCCGGAAATCCTTATGAGTCCCGGAATGCCCGCACTTTTTCACTGGACGCCCAGCCACAGGAATTTACCACTCAGCAGCAGGGGGATTTTCGTATTGCCAGCATTGAGGTAGTTAATGGAGACGGAAGCTATTCTTATCATGGAAAAGTAGTTTCTTATAAGACGGTAAAGGGGAAATATAGTCTGGACACGCTTCCAACTGTATTTGCCGGGAAAGAGGACACAGCAGAGACTTTGGAGGTTACTCTCTGCGATGGAGCCAGTGATGTTAAGGTAGTTCTTCTGTACAGTGTATTTGAGGAAGCTGATATTATCACCCGTGCTGTTAAGGTGATCAATGATGGAAGCAAGCCGGTACATTTAAAGAAGATTATGTCTGTATGTCTGGACTTTTTAAATGGGGCTGATTTTGATTTGGTCAGTCTTCCGGGAAGATATGGACAGGAGCGCCAGGTGGAGCGTCAGCCTATGACCCACCATATTCATACGATTGGCAGTGTGCGTGGTTCTTCCAGCCACCAGCAGAATCCTTTTGTGATTCTCTGTGACAGAGAGGCTACGGAGGATTATGGAAAATGTTATGGATTTTCTCTGATGTACAGCGGGAATTTTCTGGCAGAGGCAGAGTTAGACCAGTATGACCAGCTTCGTCTGGTTATGGGAATTAATCCAAAACAATTTATGTATGAGCTGAAACCAGGGGATGTATTTGAAGGTCCTGAGGTGGTTATGGCATTTACAGAGCATGGATTTACTGGACTTAGCCATCTGTACCATGACTTTTATCGAACAAATCTGTGTAAGAGCAAGTTTGTGTCAGAAATTCAGCGTCCGGTTTTGATTAACAGCTGGGAAGCTGCATTTATGGATTTTGATGATGTGAAGCTGGTGGAGATTGCCAGGGCAGCTAAAAACATGGGAGTGGATCTCCTGGTGATGGACGACGGCTGGTTTGGTAAGCGGGATGATGATAACAGCGGTTTGGGTGATTGGTTTGTCAATGAGGACAAGATTAAATGCGGCCTCCATAAGCTGGTGGAGCAGATCAATGACCTGGGAATGAAGTTTGGAATCTGGTTTGAGCCGGAGATGGTCTCAGAGGACAGTGATTTGTACCGGGCTCATCCGGACTGGGCAATGCAGATTCCAGGGAGGCATGCAGTGCGCAGCCGGAATCAGATGGCATTGGATATGAGCCGCAGGGATGTTCAGGATTATTTGATTGAGCGAATCAACGCTATATTGGATGACGCGAATATTTATTATGTAAAATGGGATATTAACCGTTCTCTGGCAGATATCTGGTCCAATGAGCTGCCGGCGGACAAGCAGGGAGAGGTGTACCATCGTTATATTCTTGGATTGTATCGGGTAATGGATGAAATTATCCTGACCCATCCGGATATTTTATTTGAGGGATGCAGCGGCGGAGGTGGACGGTATGATCCGGCAATGCTGCATTATTATCCTCAGTATTGGGTAAGTGACAACAACAATCCCATTGACAGGTTAAAGCTTCATTATGGAACTTCTTTTGTATATCCTACCTGTACTATGGGGGCGCATATTTCGGACAGCGGCAAGTTTGTGCCTTTGGAGACAAAGGCAGTGGTGGCTATGTGCGGTACTTTTGGCTATGAGCTGGACGCCACCCATCTGACAGAGGAGGAGCAGGCAATTTGCAAGGAACAGAGTGATAAGTTCCGGAAATATTATCACATTACTTTTAAAGGAGATTTTTACCGTTTGACAAATCCTTTTAAGGTTGGTAATATGACAGCATGGCAGCATGTGTCAAAGGATAAGAAGGAGTCTCTTTTAAGCGTGGTGGTTACGAATCTTACCTGTAATGGTCCGCAGGAATATATTCGGGCAAAAGGTTTAGACCCCAGGGGGATGTATACCATAAACGGGGGAAAAGAAGTTTATTCTGGCGCTGCCCTGATGAATGCAGGAATTCCCATTAACCGGGAGGTTCCTGAATATTCAGCGTTTCAATATCATTTGGTAAGAAAGTAGTGTCAGAGAGGAGAAGGGAATGAAATATCGGATTATTGGGGATATTATGCCAGCGATTGAGGTGATGTTTGACGCTCCGGGAGAGGGCATGTACACTCAGTCTGGTGGTATGGCATGGATGACAGAGGGAATTGAAATGTCTACCAATACCAAGGGCGGGCTGATGAAGGGAATTGGCAGAATGTTTTCCGGGGAGTCTTTGTTTATGGCTACATACCGGGCTCAGAGGGCAGGGGCAATGATTGCTTTTGCGTCTACTGTGGCAGGAAAAATCTATCCGGTGGATGTCACTGCCACAGGCGGGATGATTTGCCAGAAGGGAGCATTTTTGTGCGCCCAGGAGAATGTAAATCTGAACATTACTTTCAGCAAGAAAATATCAGCAGGACTGTTTGGGGGAGAAGGTTTTATCCTTCAGGATTTGACCGGACAGGGTATGGCTTTTCTGGAGGTGGACGGAGACCTGGTGGAAAAGACATTGCAGCCGGGAGAGGTGCTGAAGGTGGACACAGGCAATGTGGTGGCGTTTGAGCGTTCTGTAAGCTATGAGGTGGAAACAGTAAAAGGGTTTGGAAATATTTTATTTGGCGGGGAAGGTCTGTTTCTTACAAGGCTGGTAGGGCCGGGAAAAGTGGTTCTTCAGACTCAGAATGTTGCTGAGTTTGCAGGAAGAATTGCAAGATTTATTCCCAGCAGCGGAAAATAGTGTGATATAGGATATCAGGAGAGCACATCAGGGAGTTTGAATTGATGTGCTCTTTTTTTTCGGGAAAAGCTTATGGACTTAATTTGTTTTTTCCGGAATATGTGGTATACTACCCATAGAGACAGGAAACCATGAGAAGAAACATGAAGTACAGAGAGGAAATCAGAAATGAGTTTAGATTTTAAGCCAATTCAGGCGGATGATATTGAGCGTTTAAGTCCCTTTTTTTGCCAGAGGCCGAACAAGACCTGTGACAGTGTTGCCCTGGACAGTTTTCTTTGGAGGGATTATTATAATGTGCAGTTTGCAGTCAGCGACGGCAAGGCAGTGCAGTGGCTTATGGAGGAGGATGGAGTGAAGCACAGCGCTATGCCTATGTGCAGGGAATCAGAGCTTTCTCATTATTTTTATGAGATGGTGGATTATTTTAATCAGGTGCTTCATGTTCCGTTTAAGATTTATCTGGCAGATGAGGAGGCGGTGAATTATCTTCATTTGAAGGAGTCAGAGGATTTTGAGGTGATTGAGCAGGAGGATTTGAAGGATTATCTTTATGACGGAGATGCGATGCGGAACCTGTCCGGAAGAAAGCTGCATAAAAAGAAAAATCATCTAAATGCTTTTTTAAAGGAGTATGAGGGGCGGTATGAGTACCGGCGGCTTTCCTGTGAAAACCGGGGAGAAATCTGGAGTTTTCTTGATACCTGGAGAGAGGAAAAGGGAGAGATTGTGGAGAGCCATCTGGATTATGAGGTGGAGGGGATTCATGCGATTCTGAATCACTGCTGTCAGCTTCAGATTCGAATGTCAGGGGTTTATATTGATGGCAAGCTTCAGGCTTTTAGCATTGGAAGCTATAATCCTTTTGAAAAAATGGCTGTGATTCATATTGAGAAGGCGAATGCTCAGATTCGGGGATTGTATCAGTTTATTAATCAGCAGTTTCTTGTCCATGAGTTTCCGGAGGCTGTGCTGATTAACCGGGAGGATGATTTGGGGCAGGAGGGGCTTCGCAAGGCAAAAATGTCTTATAACCCCTGCGGGTTTGCCAGAAAGTATCTGGTTTTGCAAAAGACAAAAGCAGGGAGCTGATTATGATTGATTATCTGAAACAAGAAGAAAAGTTCTGGTGCAGGAGATTGTGGGAGGAGGCTTTTCCAGAGGATTCAAAGGAGTTTGTAGATTATTATTTTAAGGAGAAATTAAAGGATAACCGGATTCTGGCTTTGAGAGAAGGGGAAAGAGTCTATGGAATGATTCATTTGAATCCTTATCTTCTGAATGTAAGAAATCTTCAATGGAAGGTGGATTATCTGGTTGGGATTGCCACAGATAAGGAGAGGCGGCACAGGGGATATATGCGCTCTCTTCTTCAGAAAATGATGGCAGATATGGTTCAGAATAAGGTTCCCTTTTGTTTTTTAATGCCAGCAGATGAGGCGATTTATCGTCCTTTTGGATTTACCTTTATCTTTCGTCAGCCGGTTTTTACGCCTGGGGAAGGGTGGGGGAAGGAAGGGCAGAAACTGATTTCCTGGGCAGAGCTTGGGAATAGGGAGGCTGCTTTTTATGAAGTGGCAGAATGGATGAATGGCTGGCTGAAAAAACATTATGAGGTTTATGGAATCCGAAATCCGGATTATGTTGAGCGTTTGATGGAAGAGCTTGCCAGTGAGGATGGAGGTTTTGATCTTCTTTATGAAGAGGAACAGATTAAGGCTATGAGAAGCTTTTGGGGGAGGGAGAAAAAGGAGCAAAGACTTCTTTATGGTGATTTTCCTTATGTGGAGGAAAAAAAGGAACCAGGTAAGTCGGCTATTATGGCCAGGGTGATTTCTTTGGAAGCTTTTGTAAAGGTAATTCGCCTTAAAAATATGGGAGATGGGATTTCAGAACGGGTCATTCCTCTTTTGGTTTCAGATTCGCTGATACGGGAGAATCAGGGACATTGGATGTGGCATTTGAACCAGGAGACGTCCTGGCTGGAAAAAGTCAGTGAAGATAAAGACTGGGATGGAGAACAGTTTCTTTCTTTAACAATTGAGGAGCTTACGTCCTGGTTGTTTGGATATAATGTGCCAAAGGCAGCAGAGCCTTATGAATATTTGGTGGAGTGTCTTCATGGGGTGTTTCTGGATGAAATTGTGTAAATGAAATTTAAGAGGAGGATGAGAATATGGGTGAATTGGAGCAACTGAAAAAATGGGTGGGAGAGAGCAGCAATATTGTGTTTTTCGGTGGTGCGGGAGTGTCTACGGAAAGCGGGATTCCGGATTTTCGCAGTGTGGACGGGTTGTATAATCAAAAGTATGATTATCCGCCGGAAACAATTATCAGTCATAGCTTTTATAAGAGAAATCCTGAGGAATTTTATCGTTTTTACAAGGATCGGATGTTGTTTACGGATGCTAAGCCTAATGAGGCCCACCGGGTTCTGGCAAAATTAGAGGAGCAGGGAAAGCTGCGGGCTGTGATTACACAGAATATTGACGGGCTGCATCAGGCGGCGGGAAGTAAAGAGGTATTGGAGCTGCATGGTTCTGTACATAGGAACTACTGTACCCACTGCGGAAAGTTTTACAGTCTGAATGAGATTCTTGCTATGGACGGAGTGCCGTATTGTGAGTGCGGGGGTATGATTAAGCCGGATGTGGTGCTTTATGAGGAAGGTCTGGATCAGGGAATATTGCAGAGATCCGTAAATTATATTCGTCAGGCGGATATGTTAATCATCGGGGGAACTTCTCTGGTGGTTTATCCGGCAGCAGGATTAGTGGATTATTATGAGGGAAATAAGCTTGTGGTGATTAATAAATCGGTAACGCCTATGGACAGCAGGGCGGACCTGGTTGTCACAGGTAAGATCGGAGAGGTTTTTTCACAGTTATCAATCTGATTCAGGAGGGATGAAAGAGTGGATGCCCGGTGGACATATGAGGTAGGGGATATTGTTAAATTGAAAAAGCCGCATCCCTGCGGGAGTCATGAGTGGGAAATACTGCGGGTGGGAGCAGATTTCCGGCTGAAATGCATGGGCTGCGGCCATCAGGTGATGACAGAGAGAAAAATGGTGGAGAAAAATGCCAGGGCCTTAAAAAAGGCTGCAGAAAAAACCTGACCGGATGGAATAAAATGCTTGCATTTCCTGGCGGATTCTGCTAAAATCAGTAATTGTGACACAATATTCCTTGCTCTTGACAGAGAGTCAGGGGCCAGAGACCACAAGGAGGTAAAGCAATGAACAAGTACGAGTTAGCAGTTGTTCTGAGCGCGAAACTCGAAGATGAGGAGAGAGCGGCAGCATTGGAGAAGGTACAGGGGTATATTACCCGTTTTGGCGGTACTGTGACCAATGTGGATGACTGGGGTAAGAGGAGACTTGCCTATGAGATCCAGAAGATGAAAGAGGCTTTCTATTACTTCATCAAGTTTGAGTCTGAGGATTCCAACTGCCCGAATGAAGTGGAAGCGCACATTCGTATTATGGAGCCGGTAATCCGTTATCTTTGCGTAAAGCAGGACGAGCAGTAAGACAATAGATGACCAGCGAAAAAGGAAGAGTGATGGTATGAATAGAGTTATTCTTATGGGTAGACTGACCAGAGATCCGGAATTAAGATATTCCCAGGGGGAACGTTCCATGGCAATTACAAGATATACGCTTGCAGTTGACCGCAGGGGACGTGCCAGAGGCAATCAGGATGATGACCAGAGTCAGACCGCAGATTTTATTAATATTGTAGCTTTTGACAAGGCGGCAGAATTTGCAAAGAAGTATTTCTTTCAGGGAATGCGGGTGCTGGTTTCCGGTCGTATTCAGACGGGCAGCTATACCAACAAAGAAGGTCAGCGTGTTTATACCACGGAAGTAATTGTGGATGATCAGGAATTTGCCGACAGCAAGAATGCCAACAGCGGCGGGAACAGTGGTGGTTACGGCTATCAGCCTACCTCCAGGCCCAGTCCGTCCAGTGCAATCGGCGACGGCTTTATGAATATCCCGGATGGTGTAGAAGATGAGGGTTTGCCTTTCAACTAAGCAGTCAGCTTTTGGTTGCAGGGCATGGATTAATCGATAAAGGAGGCAGTACCAATGGCATTCAATAAGACGGATAAGCCCGAAGGCTCCAAAGTAAGAAGAGGCGGCGTTCGCAGAAGAAAAAAAGTATGTGTATTCTGCGGTGAGAAGAACGGCGTGATTGATTATAAGGATACAAATAAGCTGAAAAGATATGTATCTGAGAGAGGAAAGATTCTTCCCAGAAGAATCACTGGCAACTGTGCCAAGCATCAGAGAGCTTTGACGGTTGCTATTAAGAGAGCACGTCATATTTCTCTTATGCCTTATACCTGTGATTAATAGAAAAGAAAGGCCTGGTACTTTATGTACCAGGCTCTTTTTTTATCCGAATATTCTCCATCCGCAGATAAAGTTGTTCCGCCACCAGGAGCTTAAAGAACGGTGTACCACTTTACCGTTACTGGAGGATGCGTCAACCACAGTGCCTCCTTCTGCCACAATTCCTACATGGCCGCTGACTACAATAATATCTCCTGCCCTTAAGTTGGAAAAGCTTGTTATTTTTGTGTATCTGCCCACGCTGCGCCAGCCAGAGGAGGTGATATAGCTTTGCCGGACGCCTGCCTGATTCAGACACCAGTATACAAATCCGGAGCAGTCAAAGGAGTTTGGCCCTTTTGCTCCCCAAACGTAGGGAGAACCCAGCTTTGATTTTGCTATGGAAATCAATGCACTGGCACTGCCGCTGGCTGTTCCTGTGTTGGGAGTGCCTCCGGAGGAGTTGTTATTTGTTTTTGTGTTGCTGTTCTGGTTTCGGTTATTGTTGGCAGCCTGGGTCTGTCTTGGGGCATTGGCAGGAGCTTTTTTTGCATTGCCTCCTGTCAGCATTGCCATGGTCTGAGCGCCTACAGTGCCATCCACAGACAGATTATTTGTTCTCTGAAAAAGCTTTACTGCATTTTCTGTGATTTCTCCATAATATCCGGTTACATTTCCAGAGTGAATATAACCAAGCTTACTGAGCATATCCTGAACCTTGGATATGGTCTCGCCGTTGTCTCCAAGGCGAAGGCCATTGGGTACAGCCTCTTCACTGTTCAGAGCAATACGGGTGGATGGCCCTAAGTATCCGTCCACAATCTGGTCATTTCTGGACTGGAATTGTTTTACTGCCATTACGGTATCATTGCCATAGTTTCCATCTGGTTCTGAAGTCATATAACCGAGAAGCTTCAGTCTTTTTTGAGCAGCTAAAACTACATCGCTGGTCTCTCCAAAGGAAAGCATATTGGGTTTTACATCTTCACTGTACAGCAGGTTCATGGTCTTTCTGCCCACTTTGCCGTCCTGGTCTAAGGAATTGACTTCCTGCATCTTTTTTACTGCAGTCTCTGTGCTGTCGCCATAATGTCCGGTTACCAGATCAGCAGTGGCCAGATATCCCAGCTCATAAAGGCGCATCTGGATTCGGCGGATGTCATCTCCTTCATCATCCTTTTGGGCGGCATAATATTTGGCGTCCGGAGACAGAATGGCTTTTAAGGTATCCGGGCCTATAATCCCGTCCTGAGACAGCTTATTCTGGCGTTGATAGACTTTGACGGCATTCATGGTAACTTCTCCATATAAATCCGTGGGATCGTCTGTATCCATAAATCCAAGTCTCATAAGCTTCTCCTGAAGCTGTGTGACAATAGGGTGCTGCATACCTGGCCGAAGATAGTCTGGAATGGGATCTGAATATTCTGCTTCAACTCCTTCCACGGAAGGAAGCAGAGGACCGTCCGGGGAGAGTGGCATAACAATCTCATCAGCTTCTGTGGGAATCAGTGTTTCCTGATCCAGAACAATCTGAGGAATCGTAGTTTCTGATTCTTCTTCTATAATGGGTTCTTTTGCACATCCTGTCAACAATCCGGCAGACAGAATGAAAACTCCAAAAAAATACCATGGATTTTTATAGATCAAAATATCACCTTCTCTTTCCTGTGTCTCAGTTATTTTGTCGAATACTGTATATTTTAACACAGATTTAAGGGCGATTACAAGAAGAAATTTCACTGGTTTTTTTTCGGTCTTTATGCTATAGTTGGAAAGAGCATTATGTTCCTGTTCAGGCGGCAAGAGAAGGTCTCGCCTGATCAGGAATATAATTATGACAGAAAAGAAAGGATTCAATGGAAATGGATAATAGTAAAAAGTATCAACGGGGCATGGACCTGGCAGTGTATATAGGAATTTTATTATGTGTACTTACACAGATGATAAGAACCGGGAATTTGCCGGGACTGTATCTGGATGCCATTAACCCGGATTATATTGCAGTGCAGATGCTGTTTCCAAGAGAGAATCAGATTCATTGGATGGTGGCTAGACCCTGGTTGTGTCAAGTGTATCATGGATGTCTCACTGCTGTCCCTGCTTTGTTATCCATACTTCTGACAGGAACAACAAGTATTCTTCAGCATCATATTGTAAATGGGATGATTGCATCTGTGTGTATTATGATTCTGTATCAGTTTCTTGTGTCAAGAATAATCGGCGTCAACCGTTTTCTGGCTGCTGCAGTGTCATTTATGATGGCAACCATGCCTTCGATACTGACTATTGCTTTTACTCAATATTACATTGAGCTTCCAGAGACTTTATGTGTATTGCTGTCCCTGTTGTTTTATTATAAATGGGTGGAGAATCCGGAAAAGAAAAAATATTTATTTATTAGTTATTTTACAGCTGGCATTGCTTTTTATGGTTATTTTAACTTTTTGTTTTTTCTTCCAGCCTTAATCGTTGGCACCTGCTATCACAGCTGGAGGGAGAAAAGGACGCTTTTTCTGACGGTTTTCCATGGAATGACTGGTTATTTTATGGGCTGCGGCCTGTATTTTATTGGATATACGCAGATGTGGCTTGCAGTGACCCACCGGGATTTGGCGGGACAGAGGCGGATGCTGCTTTTGTTTGTAGTTCTTTATTATTTGAATTTGTGTGTATTTTACAGGCTTTCCAAACAGGACAGGCCGGGAAAGATAAAGTTGATTTGTCTGGCCGGACTCGCAGAAGCTCCTGTTGTAGCGTTTTGGGCCTACAAGGTTCTTCCTGTTTTTAAAAGATATTCCAGCTCTCTCAATATTGCGGGAAAGGCAGGAGGCATAGGACAAAGACTGTTTCATATCCAAAAGGATATGACTGCTATTTTGTCAGGAAGAGATGGGGAGGGGTTGATTTATAGAAGTCAGGTGACAAAGTGGACAAATTTGTGGTGGATTTCTGTTTTAGTTCTTGGTATTGTTTTGTTGATTTTTGAATATGGGGCAAAAGAGAAAAATCCCGGAAAATCCTTGTGGAAATCTATGACAGGGATTCTGATTCTTTATGTGATTTGCTGTTTTGCCTTTGCTACCAGAATGCAGACACAGCATTTTGTACCAATTTTGTTTCTGTGGGGGATTATCCTGGCTCTTCAGCTGAAGGAATTTATGTATTTTCTTGGGAATTTCCGGGGGAAAGCTTTGGCTGTCACAGCTTTTTTGATGTTTATTATCTCCCTGAATCTTATAAACAGCCATAAGGTAATTCATAAGATACAGGAAACAGGAGGAAAAGGACTTTTTACAGACCAGATTAACCAGATTTCTTATGAAGCGCTCGAAAATCAATCTCAGGGAGAAAATGAGATATATGTTTTTAAAGATTGGGGATTTTTGTTTGGATTTAATTACCTGACAAAAAATCAGGTGATATGTGTTACAGACTTAAATGTGGATTTTTTAAGTCCATATGTGGAAAAGGGTTATGATTTGGTGGCCTGTTACTGGAAGGAGGAGGATACTTCTCTTTATGAGGATTTTTTTGAAGAATGTCAGGATAAGGTCAGTGGAGATAAGTGGAAAGTCGAAAGGGAGATAAGATATCAGAGAGATGGGGAAATTGCTTTTTATGTGATGAAAATGGTTTTGAAATAGAAAAAGGCCATCACAAACATTTGGTTTGTGATGGCATATTATTTTCTGTCATGATTTTGTTCCTATTCCTGGCTGTCAGCAATTATAAACCCAATCCGTGCCTTGTACAGGTCTCCGTCTACAAGAATCTCAAAGGTTCCCCCCTGAAGCTTTGTAAGGCTCTGAGCTATGGAAAGTCCCAAACCGCTTCCTTCTGTGGTCCGTGATACATCTCCTCTTACAAACCGCTCGGTCAGATCCTCTGAACTGACATTTAAAGGATGTTCTGAAACATTTTTAATCGTAAAATAAGCATATCCGTTTTCGCAGGTTACTGCTGTAAATACCCGGCTTCGCTCCATGGCATATTTAAAAGCATTGTTATAAAGATTTTCCAGAACCCGCCACAGATGTCTGCCGTCTGCTTCAATTATAATGCTTTGATCCGGTAATTCAGGAACCAGCTCCAGGTTTCTCTCGGAAAACTTCTCTTCAAATTCTCCATTGGTCTGCCAGATCATTTCTACCAGATCCAGACGGATCATCTCAAGCTTCACAGCGCCGGAGCTGGCTTTGGATGCTTCTAAAAGGTCTTCTGTCAGATTTTTAAGCCGCTGAGATTTCTGGTCAAGAATACTTAAATATTCCTGTACTTTCTCATTGGGAATGTGTTCCCTTTTTATCAAATCCACATAATTGATAATGGAGGTAAGGGGTGTTTTGATGTCATGTGACACATTGGTAATCAAATCTGCTTTCAGACGTTCGCTTTTTACCTGTTCCTGCAAAGCCTGCTCCAGACCTACTCCAATCTGATTAATTCTTCGGGCAATCTCCAGTTCCTTGCCGGACAGACCGTCAAATTCCATCTGATAGGAAGTGTCTCCGCCTGCAATCCGTGAAATAGCCTCTGAAATCTTATCCTCCTGAAGGGAGGATAAAAACAGTTTTCGGAAGGTCTGATAATCTATGGCCAGCAAAGCGAAAATAAAAACAGGTGCAGCCAGTCTGGCAGCAGGATATTGTAAACGGCGAAGTGACAATAAAATCAGCCCGGTTCCAACAACCTGTGCTGTAACAAAGGCGAAGAACAGGCAGATTAAACGGTAGCTGAAGGTCCGGTGTACAAAATACATATCAATGGTTTGGTACATATGGCGAATCAGACTGTTGGCCCAAAGCTGACGGCATTTATACCGGCGCAGCAGGCTGAATGCGGCAGCTACAGAACAAATGTAAATAATAACAGCAGTCATCATGCGCTGTGCGTATTCCCAGGTAGATTTGGAGGTCAGAAGATGTATAATTCTGTATCCGATTTTTTCTCCTAAGAACAGGGCAAACAATGTAAAGATAACAGCCAGCAAAATAAAGCATTCTGTATAGATTGTATCAAAACCATGAAGGGTGGGAATAGCGCTTTCTCTGGTTTTATATCCGCTTACAAGAATCAGGTAATACAAAGTGACAATACACCCAATAATCCCAACTACCAAAGCCAGAAGACCTTCCAGAACCCTTCCTCTTATGTGCAAATAATTTTTCGCCTGTTCTGCATAAATATCTTCAGCAGAATAACTGGTGTCCACAGCTATCAGAATAGAATAATAATCAGCATCAGAATGGTTATTCTTTTCCATAGATGAGGTTATATTTACCGGAATGTCTGGCAAATTGGTTCTTACAAAAATTGAATTACTGTCCAGGTAATAATAACGTCCCATTTTCACAAGATCTTCCTGGGACAGTTGTCCGGCATTGGAGTAAATAATCTGGCTGTCTGGCTCCTCATGATTATCTTCATAAACAATATGAAAATAAAAATTAGAAGGATTGTCAATCATCTGGTAATGGACTTTATAATAAATACTAAGACAGTCCAAAACCTCTCTGGATAATTCTAAAAGAGATGTGTAGGCGTCTCCTGGTCCGGTAAGCTGTTCATCCGATGTATAGGCACGCCAATTAATCCGGTAGTCTTTTGCAGTGGCAGCATTGTCATATACAAGAAGGTCATTAACAATGTCAAAATTGCTGTTTAAGTAAAAGCCCTGGCTTCTGGCATAGCGAAGTACTTCTTCCAGGGAATAAAGAATCTCTGGTCCGTCTCCTCTTATTATGGAAAACATCTGGCTGGACAGGTCCAGAATGCCATCTGTTTCAAAAGCATCCCGATAGGAGACATATTGAAAGAGATTGTCTAAATCTTGTTGAAGCTGTGACATGAACTGAGGTGAGTCTTCATATTTTCTGTCCCGCAGCAGAGATATGCCAGAACCAGACTCAGTATTCAGATACATAAAACTGATTCCGCTGACAGCCAGTACGAGAAAAATCACATGCAGCAGAACAGCAATATTTTTGTGAATTAGCAAAGAGCGGTCTTTTAATCTCATAGCAGCTCCTACTGTTTCTCAATCTTATATCCAACGCCCCATACTACCTTCAGGTATCGGGGTTCCCTTGGATTAATTTCAATCTTTTCCCGAATATGGCGGATATGGACAGCAACCGTATTGTCTGCACCAATGGCTTCTTCATTCCAGATTTGCTGGTAGATCTCGTCAATGGAAAATACCTTGCCTGCATTTTTCACCAGAAGCAGCAAAATATTGTATTCAATCGGAGTCAGCTTGATCAGGTCATCATCCACCCACACTTCCTTTGTCTCATCATTGATCGTAAGTCCTCCGCATTTAAAGGTCTGCTCATTCACCTGCTGGTTCATATTTCCTAACTGTGTATAACGGCGAAGCTGAGATTTGACTCTTGCTACCAGTTCTAAAGGACTGAATGGCTTGGAGAGATAATCGTCAGCGCCAATATTGAGTCCCAGGATTTTGTCTGTATCTTCAGACTTGGCAGAAAGAATAATAATGGGAATGCTGCTGGTTTCCCGAACTTTTAATGTGGTTCGTATTCCGTCTAATCCAGGCATCATCACATCAACAATCATTAAGTCTACAGAATCCTTTTCTATGATTTCCAGTGCTTCATAGCCGTCATAAGCTTTTATTACCTGAAATCCCTCACCAGTCAAATATATATCAATGGCATCTACAATCTGTTTATCATCATCACATACTAAAATTGTCTGCATAATTTCCTCACTCCTTTTTCATTTAAT
>CATLIJ010000015.1 GCA_949948825.1 uncultured Clostridiaceae bacterium | reverse complement strand
TTGGAAGTTTGTTTTTGGCATCTAAGGCATTAACAGCATATCCGACCACTTCAAAACGGGGGTCGGCTCCCAGGTTCTGTACCATCCAGCTTCGAAATAGGATGGAGTCATCCACGATCATCAGGCGGATTTTCTGCATTATGATTTAACCTTCTTTCTTGATCCTCCTACTTTTTCCTGTCTGATTTGCGGTAAATAGCAGGCTGAATATATTCGTAAGGGCAGGTTGCCTTGGTAAGTCCCTCCGAATGGCCGATGAACAGATGACCTCCCGGAACAGTTGCATTGAAAAAGCGCCGGACAAGGGCATCTTTGGTGTCCTGATCAAAGTAGATCATCACATTACGGCAGAAAATAAGGTCAAATTTTCTTTTAAAGTTAATCGGTTCCATCAGGTTAAAGGGACGGAAAATCACATTCTGCTTAAGAGCAGGCGCCACTGTATACTGACCAGCTCCCGCTTTTACAAAGTATTTCTGCTTCCAGGAAGCGGGGAGAGGGGCAATGCTCTCCTCATTGTAGGAGGCGGCAATGGCGGAATTTAAAATCTTCTGAGAGATATCGGTGGCAAGGATTCGGGTATCCCACTGAGAAGCCTGAGCGCCGAAAAATTCTTTCAGATAGATGGAAATTGTGTAAGGTTCTTCGCCAGAGGAACAGCCGGCGCTCCATATGGAGAGAACCTTGTCTCTGGCGTGTTTTGCTGCAAGCTGCGGAAGCACCGTCTTTTCCAGATACTCAAAATGTGCTTCCTCCCGAAGAAAGTAGGTATAATTGGTGGTCAGTTTGTTCAGCATGGCCGTGACCATCTCCGGGTCACGACCAGATGTAATATCTTTTACATATGCTGAAAAATCTTTGTAGCCCAAAGCCGTCAGAGTGTTGGACAGACGGCTGATAATGAGCTGCTTTTTCTTGCTTAAATCAATTCCATAATTCTTTTTAATATAAGTATAAAGGTTTTGGAAATCATTGTCCGTTAATGTCAGCATTAGAGATTACTCCTGTTTTCATAATCTTAATCTTAATCTTCGGTGCTGGACAGCGCCTGACAGTCAACGGACATGAAGACGCTTCCATCTTCCATAATTACCATTCCGTCCAGCAGTTTCTGCTGACGTTTGAGAGGAATCGGGCGCACATGCTTCAAGTTAATATCAACTACCTGGCGCACGGAATCCACGATGATTCCCAGGGAAATCGAATCGATCTCCAGTACAATGATGCAGGTTTTGCTGGTATAATCAGAATCTTCTTTGCCCATCCGCTGCTGCAGATCCACTACCGGAAGAATCTGGCCCCGCAGGTTGATAATGCCCTTAATATAAGGAGGTACCAGAGGCAGGGTAGTGATGGAATGGTTGTTGATGATCTCAATTACATGCTTGGTGCTGATGTACAGGATAAGATCACCGGATTCGAAGGTGAGGCAGCGTTCTATGGCGGAATTTTCATCCGTATTGGATACTGTTAAAATCTCCTGGTCATTCATTTGTTCAGACATGTCAATTCCTCCCTTCTATACGCTTTCCATGGCTGCGGCATGGAGACTCAAAATATCCAGAATGATGCTGATATTTCCGTCTCCTAAGATCGTACAGCCGGAAATACCTGAGTTTTTCAGTTCAAAAGAGTGCAGGAAAGCGGGAAGCGGTTTTACCACAACCTGCTGTTCGCCGATTAAGTCATCTACAAAGAGGCAGAAGGAACGGTCGCTGGCTTCCACCCACATGAGAATGCCGTCCTCTAAGCGTGTAATCTCTGTGGGAATTCCGTAAAACTCATGAAGCCGTAATATGGGATAAAAGCTTCCCAAGCGTTCTACCATCTCGCTTCCGTTTTCATCGCGGATAATCTCATCTGAGAGAATCTTAAAGGACTGACGGATATTGGCAATGGCAATGGTAAAGATGGAAGAGCCAACTGTCACCTTCATGCCGTCCATAATGGCCAGAGTCAGAGGAATCTTCATCAGGAAGGTAGTTCCCCTGCCCTCCTCGCTGGTGAGAGAGACAACTCCGCCAACGGATTCCACATTCTTCTTTACCACATCCATGCCAACGCCCCGGCCGGAGAACTCTGTAACCGTCTTGTTGGTGGAAAAGCCAGGAAGCATGACCAGACCCAAAGCTTCCTTGCGGGTATATTCGCTTTCCGGCTTGGTAAGAATGCCGCGCTCCTTGGCCTTGGCCAAAAGCTTGTCAGGATTCATGCCCATACCGTCGTCTGCGATGGAGATTACCACCTCGCTGCTGGTATGGGAGGCAGACAGGATAATCTCTCCCTGAGGGCTTTTGCCAGCCTTGATACGTTCCTCGGAGGTCTCTTCAATCCCATGGTCCATAGCATTCCGCACCATATGCATAATAGGGTCCTGAATGCTGTCCACAATGGTCTTGTCAACCTCTGTATCCTCACCGATCAGAGTAAGTCGCACATCTTTGCCCAGCTTCTGCTTCATATCCCGGACAATCCGGTTCATCTTCTGGAAAACGCCGGAAATGGGAACCATCCGCAGGGACATGGCGATATCCTGCAGATCATCCGTCAGCTTGCGCAGCTGGCGGGCGGACTTCATAAAGTTGTCATATGCATCTCTGCTTAACTGGCCAAGCTCCGGAGAGGAAGTAACCATGGATTCGGTAATAACAATCTCTCCCACAATATTCATCAGACTGTCCAGCTTTGTCAGGTTGACGCTGATTAAGTTCTGTTTCACCGGAGCATTCTGAACCGGAGGCTGCTTGGGAGGAGCCTGAGGCTGGGGCTTTTTGGGAGCTTCTGCCTGCTGGACCGGAGCCTGCTCATCAGGGGAAGAATCAGCCGGACCGGAGGAGGCAGGATCTGCCGGGGCCGAATCCTGGGTGAGATCCGAAAGGGATACCCGCTGATAGGAGCGGATATGGTTCTGAGTACACAGATTCGTCTCTGCCTTGGCAGCCATCTCTTCTGATTCAAATGCCATATAAAAGCCATCTTCGATAATCGTGGCGCAGGTATCCGGATTGGATTCCATGTTTTCCGGATAATAGCGGAAATCCAGCTCGCATTCCTTTAAGGCATTGATAATCATATATGCCCTCAGATTCTCCATTCCAATTCCTTCCTCTAAAAACACATGCAGGAAGCAGACGGCATTGCTGTCAGCGGGAAGGTGCTCAGCTATAGGCAGCTTCTCGGCAGCAGGGGCATCGGCAGGAGCGCCTTTGTCCTTTGCAGGAGCAGCATCCTTTGATCCCTTTTTGTCAGCCGACCCATCGCCAAACTCACTGCTGATCTTTTTTAAGAAGTCATTAATCTCGGAGGCGAAGGAATCCATATCAGTGTCCAGAGGTTCGCCGTTCTCCACTTTTTCCACCTGTCCGCGGAGACAGTCTTCTGAGCGGAACATCAGGTTAAAAAGCTCTTTCTTGTGCTGAGAACTGAGGGAATCGATCCCCTTATCACGGATATAGAAGAACAAATCTTCTATATGATGCGCAATGCTTGAGAGGGAACCAAATTCCATCATGGCGGAAGAACCCTTGATCGTATGCATGATGCGGAAGATCTCATTCACATCCTCAGGCGAAAAGTCGCCGAGTTTTTCGTCTTTCACAAGCATCTCGTCCAGGTTGTCCAAAAGGGAATTCGTTTCAAAAAGATATGTGTCAAGCATACTTTCCATACCGTTATCCATTCTATTACACCACCTATCTTATTGATTTGCATGAAATAAAACACAACATACTGAGTCATATATCGGCGGAAAAGAAAAAAAATTAAGTAAAAATATTTTTTTTTATGTATTATGAATTACAAAAATATGCCGAAATATTAAAAAGGGTATATCGTTCCGCGATGAACGACTGAGAAACATAATGGCTCGACAAGGAGGAGCAACGAATGAAGAATTTAAAGGTTAGACAGAAGTTTCTAGTATCATTTGGCTCTATTCTGGTATTGCTTCTGACGGTTGTGGTGATTTCCACTGTGGGAATGACCAAATCAAAGGCAAGCTATCAGCAGTTTTACGAGAAGGATTACCAGGCGCTCTGCAATATTTTTGAGATCCGGATCAGCCTTCAGAGAACAATCAAGGAGCTGCTTTTGAGTGTGATCACCACCGATGATACAGAGTCAGAGCAGAGGGTTTCGACAGCAGAACAGCACATAAACAATATTCAGACTTATCTGCAGCAGACCTACAGCCTGTATCAGGGGGACACCACTCATCTGAAGGAATTTGAATCCCTGATGAAGAATAATTCTAATGTTCGCCTTCAGGTGATTGAGTACACCCGTATGGGAACCGAGGAAGGGAACAAGCTGGCTCAGGAGATGGTGCTGAAGGAATACAATCCTCTGGTGGAACGGTATGTAGAGGCTCTTCAGAAGGCATTTGACCAGATGGAAGCAGAGTGTCAGAACAGCTATGAGACAGCGATGAAGATGGAGAATGGTCTGATTATTCTCAGTTTGGTCATTGCAGCTGTCAGCGTTTGCCTTACTCTGGTAATTGCACTCACTCTTACAAAGAATATTTTAACTCCGGTGAAGAAGATTGAGAGAGTGATGGATGAGATGGTGAAGGGGAATCTTTCATCTGAAGTGGATTACCGGTCAGAAGATGAATTTGGCCTGATGGCTCATTCCATGCGTGAAGTTACCAGAGGCGTCAGCGCGATTATCAAGGACATTGAAACTTTGTTAAGCGCTATGGGGAACGGCGACTTTACGGTTCATTCCAGCGTGCCGGAGAAATATGTGGGTGATTACCACAAGATTTTCCTGGCAATGATATCCATCAAGGAGAATTTCAATGACACCCTTGCAACTTTAAACCGCTCCGCGGATCAGGTATCCTCCGGTTCCGACCAGGTATCTTCCGGAGCCCAGGCTCTCTCCCAGGGAGCTACAGAGCAGGCGTCCTCCGTGGAAGAGCTTGCAGCATCAATCAATGAGATCTCCAGTCATATTAATAAGAACGCCCAAAGCGCTCAGGAGGCTGGAGACAAGGCTGTTATGGTGGGAGATGTGGCTGGAGAGAGCAATCAGAGAATGCAGGATATGCTGAATGCCATGTCAGATATCAATGCTGCCTCCGGCGAGATCGGAAAGATTATTAAGACGATTGAAGATATTGCATTCCAGACGAATATCCTTGCGTTGAATGCAGCGGTTGAGGCAGCCAGAGCAGGCGCAGCAGGAAAGGGATTTGCCGTGGTGGCAGATGAGGTCCGTAATCTTGCCAGCAAATCAGCGGAGGCTTCCAAGAATACAGCTGTTCTGATTGAAAATTCGCTTCATGCAGTAGAGAACGGAAAGCGGATTGCAGATGATACGGCAAAATCCTTAGAGCAGGTTGTAACCGGAATTAAGGATGCTACCACCATGATGGAGTCTATTGCAAAAGCGTCTCACGAACAGGCAGAAGCAATTACACAGATTACCATTGGTATTGATCAGATTTCCAGCGTAGTGCAAACCAACTCGGCTACTGCTGAGGAGAGTGCTGCAGCCAGTGAAGAGCTGTCTGGTCAGGCGCAGATTATGAAGGAGCTTGTAAGAAAGTTCCGCCTGGAAGGACAGTCAGCTCCAGCTGCGATGCCGCATTATGAAACTCCAGATGATTCGGATTATGTAGATTTGTCTTCCTACACTTCCGCTCCCGCGCCCATCTCCTATGGAGGCGGTGAGAAGTATTAAATAAGGAAATAATATTGGTGCCCGGAGAGCTTAAAGCTTTCTGAGCACTAATGCTGTTTTGGATGTAATTGGAATGGTAGATTGCCAGATTTTAGGGATTAGGATATGAGGTGAAAGAGGATGAGACATACCATCAAACAGGAAGTAATGACGCGTATTGCCTTGATCTTTTTTATTGTGATCGCGAGTGGGGTTATTACATTCAGCGGAATGCACAATGTGAGGGGCTTTATCCGTTCTACTGAGGAGGCAAATAAGATTCATTCTTTGGTATTGACTGCAGAGAAGGCTCATTATGGCTGGGTGGAGAATCTGTGTTCGTCTATTGCCATGGGGACTGAATTTACAGGCAGCACAGACTGTACCACATGTGTATTGGGAACCTGGCTTTATGGCACGGACCTTGCGAACAGCACAGATAAGGAATTGCTGCGGCTGACAGAGCAGATGAAGCCAATCCATCAGGAGATTCATGAATCTGCGGTGACGGTTTTAGAGTTAAATAAAACCAATCCTCAGGCAGCAAATGAGATGTATCTGAATACAACAAAAGCAAGTGTTGTAAAATTGGTTTCTCTCCTGGAGGAGGTGTCTGCCTTAACGGACCGTCAGGTGGCAGATAACCAGGAGGGGCTGTTGCGGGCTATATCCAACACAGAGATTATTTCTGTGGTTACGGTTTTTGTGACTTTGATATCCAGTATTCTTTTGATGCTGTATATCTTAAACAGGATTGTAAAGCCTTTGGGAATTATTACGGAGTCCAGCCAGAATCTGTCAGCCGGAAAGCTGGATTTTCAGATTGATATTGAGAGTCAGAATGAGATTGGAGTTCTTGCGGACAGCTTAAACACTTCTGTCCGGAATCTGCAGCTGTACATTTCGGATATTAACAGAATTCTGAATGAGATGGCAGGCGGGGATTTAAGAAGCGAAAGCAGCATTGAGTATATCGGAGATTTTGTTCAGATTCAGAAGGCCATAGGCATGATCAGCGATCAGATGAGCCAGACCATGGAGCAGATTCATGCTTCTTCCAGTCAGGTGGATGCCGGGGCAAGCCAGGTGGCCAATGGAGCACAGAATCTGGCTCAGGGAGCTACAGAGCAGGCTTCTGAAGTGGATAATCTGATGGGAATGATTGATCGGATTACGGATCAGATTAATGAGAATGCAAAGAGCGCTTCCATCACAGCCAGAGAGACCGATCAGGTGGGAGCGAATATCAGCCACTGCAATGAACAGATGCAGGAGATGGCAAAGGCTATGAATCAGATCAGTTCCTTCTCTGATGAGATTCAGCATATTATTAAGACCATTGAGGATATTGCATTTCAGACGAATATTCTTGCTTTGAATGCTGCCGTGGAAGCAGCCAGAGCAGGAAGCGCAGGCAAGGGATTTGCTGTGGTGGCGGATGAGGTCCGCAACCTGGCAGCCAAGAGTGCAGATGCAGCAAAAAATACCACTGAGCTGATTGAAAAGATGCTTCAGATGGTCGAGAACGGTTCAAAACTGACCGGGGTTACTCAGGAATCTCTGCATTCCCTGGTGGATGGGGCAGAGATTGTAATTGAGCAGATCAAGGTGATCTCAAAGGCGTCTTCTGAACAGGAGACCGCAATCCACCATATTAAAGACAGTATTGATCAGATATCTACAGTGATACAATCCAATTCTGCCACCTCCGAAGAAAGCGCTGCAGCCAGTCAGCAGCTGGCAGGGCAGGCACAGGTTCTGAAAGGACTGATTGGAAAGTTTCAGCTGAAGCATCGGTAAAGATGCCTTAAAACACAGAATTTAGCATTTTGGAGGAATGGAAGAATGGTTAATATGATCCGGAATTTAAAGGTGAGTATGAAGCTTTATTTATTGGCGGGAATCGCTGTGATTGGAATGCTGATGATTGGATGCATGTCCATGGCTCTTATGGGAACTTTAAATGGTCAGACCTTGATTATTGCAGAAAAGTGGCTGCCCAGTCTGTCTTTGTCTGATAAAATGAACACGCTCCTTGCAGAAGTCCGGATGAGTGAGCAGGCTTATGTGACAGCAGATGAACAGGAATCCTCTCAGAGAGTGGAAAGTGAACTGAACCAGTATCTCAAATCATTGGATGAGAACATCAAAGCTTATGGTGGGTATGTTACCACTACAGAGGGCCGGGGACTTTATCAGAACTTACAGACCGTTTGGTCCAGCTTCCAGCAGACAGACAGTAAGCTGGTCAGCCTGGTGAAGGCCAGGAATATGCGGGAGGCGGAAGAGTTTTTAGAGGGGGAATGTAAAGCGCAATATGATGCTGTTGATAACGCTCTTACTGCATTAGCAGATTTTAATACAAGAGGAAGCAATGCTGCCAATGAGACCAGTGCAAAGACTTACAGAGGCGCAGTCTGGTGTCAGATTTTGGTTATGCTTGCGGTTTTTGTAGTGTCAGCAGTCTTTTCTACAATTATCATCCGCTGCATCCGCCAGCCGATTCAGGAGATTGAGAAGGTAGCGATTGAGATGGCCAAGGGGAATTTGGATGCAAACCTTGATTATTATTCAAAAGACGAGATGGGCGGACTTTCGGATCAGATGCGGGAGGTGGTACGGAAGCTTCAGGCTATTATTAATGATGAAAATCAGTTCCTTGCAAAGATGGCTGCGGGAGATTTTACGGTGGATACTATTTGCGAAGAGGAATATATAGGCAATTTCCATCCGGTTCTTCTTTCCTTCCGGGCCATTGCCAAACAGCTCAATGGTTCCATGGTACAGATCAGCAACAGCAGTGACCAGGTATCCAACAGTTCGGAGCAGGTTTCCAGCGGTGCGCAGGCTTTGTCCCAGGGTGCTACTGAGCAGGCAAGCTCCATTGAGGAATTGGCAGCTACCATCACTGATATCTCAGATCGGATTAAGGAGAATGCAGAGAATGCTTCCAATGCCAACCGTCAGGTCATGGTAGTTCGGGATGAGATGAATCAGAGCAACACAAAGATGCAGGATATGATTCGCGCTATGGAGGATATCAGCAACAGCTCCAGTGAGATTGGCAAGATTATCAAGACCATTGAGGATATTGCATTCCAGACCAATATTCTCGCCTTGAATGCAGCAGTGGAGGCAGCCAGAGCAGGAAGCGCAGGTAAGGGGTTTGCTGTAGTGGCAGATGAGGTCCGCAATCTGGCCAGCAAGAGTGCAGAGGCTTCCAAGAATACAGCATCCTTGATTGAAAATTCTATTAAAGCAGTGGAAAACGGAACAGCGATTGCAGCAGAGACTGCAAAAGCTTTGGTTCATGCTGTGGAGGGAGCCAAGGAGGTAACAGTGCTGGTAGATAAGATTTCAGAGGCAAGCAATGAGCAGTCTTCTGCGATTTCTCAGATTACAGTGGGAATTGACCAGATCTCCAGTGTGGTTCAGACTAACTCTGCTACAGCAGAGGAAAGTGCAGCAGCAGCCCAGGAGCTTTCCAGTCAGTCCCAGCTTATGCGTGATATGGTAAGCAAGTTCAAACTGAAGGGAACCGGAATTTAGTAAAGAAAGACAGATAACAGAAGATACTTCATCTGAACTGTTGCAATAGAAGAAAAGAGCGGATGTGCCGGGAGGGCATCTGCTCTTTTGATGTGTGCAGGTTTTATGGTTTGGGGGCTGGCCGGAAGGATTCTGTCTCCAGATATTTTTGCAAAAGGAGAAGGTAACGGCCAAAAAGTGTTGAATCCTGCAGATCCACATTAGAAAAAGGTACATAACATTGTTTGTCTCTGTATTCTTTTCTCATGGCTGGTTCCCATATGGGTTCTGGCTGAGGGAGGAAAAGCCCCTCTTTTTTCGTGTAGCAGTTTTTCGCTGTGGCCCTGGTGCGGGCAGATTTGTCAACGTATTCTCCAATACTTTTATGTATAGCGGTGTCTTCGTATGGAAGATAGTAGTAGTCTTTGTAATTGGGATAAAAGTGCTTTAGGGTTCCCTGAAAAAGTTCTATGGTAAGATAAAGGCAGTTATGCTTGGCAAGACAGCTGACCATAGGAGTTTCTCTGAAAAAGGGAACTGGAATGGAATATTGGCTTTCACAGGTCAGGTTCAGCAGCTGACAGGGGGAGCCATCCGGGGAGGTCTTCTGATATAACTGGTGGCTGGTCAGGGAAAAGGGATGCTTCCAGAAGTCATCATAGTATAAAATAGGAAGAATCTTTGGCATTCCCTTTAAATCATCTTCATTGTGAAGAAGCAGGAGCTCTTCCAGGGATTTGCTGTGGTTAGTCAGATATTCCTGATAAATCCGGATCAATTCTCCGCCGGAAAAGGTGTCTGTGCGGGTAATTCCTAAAAACTGTTCTATGGATTTTTGCTTTAAGCTGTCCATGCCAAGAAGCTTTCGGTAGGGCTTAATCCTTTTGTAAAGATCAATGCTTTTTATATGGGAAAGCTTCCAGTCAATCTCAAAATGAGTGCAGCGTTTTTGCAGGTAAGGCAGGTCAAAGGTGTCTCCATTAAAGTGAATAAGAATTTTAAACTGCTGTAAAAAGGTAAGGAAGGAGTGGAGTACGCTGGCCTCTGCCTCAATGGTATCTGCCAGCCACTGGACCAGATTCCAGGTGTTCTTTTTCCAGTATACACATCCAATCAGGTAGAGCTGGGAGGAGGCGCTGGAAAAGCCTGTGGTTTCAATGTCAAAGAAAAGCAGGTCCTCCTTTGGGCCTATGCGTCTTAAGGGATAGGTGTGAGGAAGGGGCAATGTTTTTTCTATGGTAATCATGGAAGGTGAACTCCTGTTTTGTGTTTTTTCAAGGGATTTATCTGAAACAATGGTTGTATGATTTGATTATAGTGGTGAAAAACCGGAATGTCAATCAAAGAAGATGCCACATCAGGAGAACGCCTGATACTTCTTGTCCGTTGAAGACGGGCAAGAAGATGCCCACCGTAAACAGTAACTAAAAACGAATGTTTGTTCGAAAAAATATCGGATTTATGTTGCGTATGTCTTCCTGATGTGTTATGATGTTTGAAGATAACTGTAGATACAGCAGTGAGGATGAAAGTATCTGCATGGGACATGTATGGGAAGTCAGGGATTCAGGGAGGAAATGGGTATGTTTTCATATATAAAGGGGCCGCTGACAGAGGTTTTGGAAGAAGACAGCGCAATTGTGGTGGAAGCGGGGAATATTGGCTGGAATATTCATGTTCCTCTGTCTGTTCTGGACCGGCTGCCCAGGACCGGGGAGCTGGTCCAGATCTATACCTTTTTTCAGGTTCGCGAGGATGGGATGAATCTGTATGGATTTTTAAGCAGACCAGATCTTCGAATGTTTCGGATGTTGTTGGGGGTGAATGGAATCGGGCCAAAGGCGGCTTTGGGGATTTTGTCTGCGGTTGGCACAGAGAATCTGCGGATGGCTATAGTTTCAGAGGATGTGAAAGCGATTTCCCGTGCTCCCGGAGTGGGAGCCAAGACTGCCAAACGGGTGATACTGGATTTGAAGGATAAGATTCCCTCAGAGGATCTGCTTCCTGGGGGAGCTGTCCGGGAGGAGTTGGAGACAGGCAGAACGGAGTCTGCTTTGAGCGGGGAGGCGGGGGCTTCCAGAGAGGCTGTGGAAGCTCTGGTTGCTTTGGGCTATTCTTTATCAGAGGCCACAAAAGCAGTGCGGCAGGTGGAAACCGAAGACGGGATGACTGCGGAGGAAGTGCTGAAGGCTTCTTTAAAATATCTGATTTAAGGGTTGGAGCGGGACATGGAGCGGAGAATTATTACAACGGATGTGACAGAGGAAGAGAAAGCGATTGAGACGAATCTGCGCCCTCAGATGCTTAGGGATTATATTGGCCAGGAGAAGATTAAGGCTAATCTGCAGGTATACATGGATGCAGCCAAGGGACGGGGGGAGTCCCTGGACCATGTATTGTTTTATGGTCCTCCGGGGCTGGGGAAAACCACACTTTCCGGAATCATTGCCAATGAGATGGGAGTGCATATGAAGGTGACTTCCGGACCTGCCATTGAGAAGCCAGGGGAGATGGCAGCGATTTTGAACAGCCTTCAGGAGGGGGATGTATTGTTTGTGGATGAGATTCACCGGCTGAACCGGCAGGTGGAGGAGGTTCTGTATCCAGCTATGGAGGATTTTGCCATTGACATTATGCTGGGAAAGGAATCGTCAGCCCGGTCCATCCGTCTGGATCTGCCTCATTTTACGTTGGTGGGAGCCACCACCAGGGCAGGGCTTTTGACAGCGCCTCTGCGGGACCGGTTTGGGGTGGTGCAGAAGCTGGAATTCTATACACCGGACGAACTGGCTGTGATTGTCACCCGCTCTGCAGGTGTGCTTGGAGTGGAGATTGATCCCCTGGGCGCAGCGGAGATTGCACGAAGATCCAGGGGAACGCCGCGGCTGGCCAACCGGCTTTTAAAGAGGGTGCGGGATTTTGCACAGGTAAAGTACAATGGGGTGATCACAAAGGAAGTGGCGGATTTTGCACTGGATATTCTGGATGTGGACAAGATGGGCCTGGATAACAATGACCGGAATATTCTTCTGACAATTATGGAAAAGTTTGACGGAGGGCCAGTGGGCCTGGATACGCTGGCAGCGGCCCTGGGGGAGGATGCAGGGACCCTGGAGGATGTGTATGAGCCTTATTTGCTGATGAATGGATTCCTGAACCGTACTCCCCGCGGAAGAGTGGCTACCAGGCTGGCTTATGGTCATTTGGCTGTAAACTTATAATACCAGTTCGCCGAAGACGGACAAGAAGATGTACCCGTGAAAAGTAACAAAATGGAAGAAGGTCCGCAAGAGAAGAGTGAGAGAAGGTTGCCAATGAAGCGGAGTTATGGTATAAATAGGAAGGAATATTAAAATACAAACAGAAGACAGGAAAGATCAGGGGTCGATGGCATGAATCAGAAAAATCAGATGGAAGTGTTAATTGATGGAAAGGTATATAAACTGAGCGGAGCGGAAGAGGAGATGTATTTGCAGCGGGTGGCTGCTTATCTGAACGGGAAAATCGGAACTCTTCGGGAGGAGGAGGGCTTCTCCCGTCTGAGTGCAGATTATCAGGCAGTGCTTCTGCAGCTGAATATTGCAGATGACTATTTTAAGGAGGAGGAGAGGGCCAAAAGGCTGGAGGAGGAAAATTCTGGTCTGGAGAAACAGATTTACAGCCTGAAGCATGAGCTGATCCGCACGCAGATGGAGCTGGATAACACGAAGGCTCAGCTGCTTGGAGATACCGCAAAGCTGGAGAAGGAAAAGGAGGCATCAGATTTGGGAAAGCCTGAGACTGAGAGAAAGAAGTACAAGAAGAAAGGGGAAGTGGATTGAAACCACGAATCGAGGTTTTGGCTCCAGCTGGATCTGTGGAGAGTATGGCTGCGGCGATTCATGCCGGAGCTGATGCAGTGTATATGGGAGGGAGCCGTTTTGGGGCAAGGGCATATGCGGACAATCCCCAGGAGGACGATTTTTTGCGGGCTATGGATTATGCTCATATTCATGGGAGCAGAATCTATATGACGGTAAATACTCTTGTGAAGGAGAGGGAGTTTGGGGAGCTTGCCGGTTTTTTGGAGCCCTATTACCTTCAGGGGCTGGATGGAGTGATTGTACAGGATTTGGGAGTGTTTGCCCTGATTCGTGACAATTTTCCGGATCTTCCGATTCATGTGAGTACTCAGATGACGGTTACAGGACCTGGCTTTGCCCGGATGCTTAAGGATATGGGTGCGTCCCGCGTGGTGACAGCCAGAGAGCTTTCCCTAGAGGAGATCAGAAGAATCCGGCAGGAGACCGGACTGGAGATCGAATGCTTTGTACATGGGGCTTTGTGCTACTGTTATTCCGGACAGTGCCTTATGAGCAGCCTGATTGGAGGACGAAGCGGCAACCGGGGGCGATGTGCCCAGCCCTGCAGGCTTCCTTATACCGTGGGTACAGGAGACAAAAAAGAAAAGTATCTTATGAACCTAAAGGATCTTTGTACGCTGGAGATTTTACCGGATATTCTGGACGCAGGGGTGTATTCTCTGAAGATTGAGGGACGGATGAAAAGTCCCCGGTATACTGCTGGAGTAGTTCGGATTTACCGGAAGTATGTGGATCAATATCTGGAAAAGGGCAAAAAGGGATATCAAGTGGCTCCGGAGGACAAAAGGCAGCTGTTGGAGCTCTTTGATAGGGGCGGTTTTACACAGGGGTATTATCAGCAGCATAATGGCAGGAACATGATTGCCCTGGGAGAGAAGCCTGGATTTCGGGAAAAGGACCAGGTCTTATTTGATTTTTTGGATCAGGAGTATGTGAAGAAAAGAAAGCAGGAGCCAGTGCTTGGAAGGCTGAAGGTGCGCCAGGGAGAAGCGCTTTTGCTGGAGATCCGACTGGCCGGGGAGCTTGGAGAGGAACGGGAGTCTGGAGAGGCACAGGAGCTTGGAGGGGTACGGGAGCTTGGAGAGGCACGGAAGTTTGGAAAGGCACAGGAACTTGGAAAGGCATGGGAGCTTGGAGAGCTGGAAAAGGCGGGCCGGTCAGATGGAAAGGTTTGTGTGATTGGGAATGTGGTGCAAAAGGCCAAAAATCAGCCTGTGGTCAGAGAGCGTCTGATCCGGCAGCTTCAAAAGACCGGGGAGTCTTCTTTTTATTTTCAGGAATTGGAGGTTGACCTTTCCGGAGAATGCTTTGTTCCGGTACAGGAGCTGAATGATCTGCGGCGGAGGGGGCTGAATCTGCTGGAGCAAAAGCTTCTGGAACAGTACAGACGCAGTCGCGGGAGAGAAGGTAAGGATTGGCAGGAACTGCAGGAGGAGGCCAGGAAGAAGCCTGATGCGGGTGTTCAGAGGAATCAGCAGTGCAGTGTTTTTACAGGATTGACGGATTTTACGGGACAAAAGCCCTGCATTCATGTGGCCTTGGAGGAGAAGAACCTGTTTTTGACGGTTCTTGCCCATCCGGAGGTGAAGGAGATTGATCTGGATTGTGTGGGATTTCCGGCGGAAGACTGGAGGGAGGCAGCAGAAGCCTGCCATAAGGCGGGAAAGCATTGCGGACTTATTTTGCCGCATATTTTTCGCCAAAAGGCAGAACAATATTTTACAGATCACAAAGAGGAGCTGGCAGGAGCTGGATTTGACGAGCTGATGGTAAGGTCTTTGGAGGAGATTTCTTTTCTTCGGGAGCACAGGCTTGAGATTCCTGTTGTGATGGATGCTAATGTATATGGAATGAACCGTCGGGCATGTGAAATGCTGTTTGATATGGGAGCATCACGGCTGACTCTTCCTCTGGAGCTGAAGGAAAAGGAGCTTTTGGAGCTTTCTCTTCCCGGACAGGAGCTGATTGTATATGGGCATCTGCCGTCCATGGTTTCAGCCCAGTGTGTGCAGCAGACTGTGAAGGGCTGTACAGGAGAGCCGAAGACTATTTATATGAAGGACCGGACCGGGAAGAATTTTCCGGTAAAAAATCATTGCAGGTTTTGCTATAATACCATCTACAATCCGGACCCATTGTCATTGCTTGGACTTGAGAGCCAGGTGGAAAGGTTAAGTCCGGCTGTGCTCCGGCTGAATTTTACAGTGGAGACAAAGGAAGAGGTCAGAGCAGTTCTGGAGGGATTTGGAGAGAGCTTTTTGCGGGGAAGAAAGGGGTCAGTTCCGTTTTCGGCATTTACAAGAGGACATTTTAAGCGCGGCGTGGAATAGGGCGTTTTGTTTGGACTGTTAGGATAAGACAGGTGAATTATGATTAATGTAATGATTGAGGTGTCAAAGTATTTGCTGATTCTTTTAATGGCAGTTTACACACTCCTGAATTTCAGCTATTTCCGCTTTCGGGATGAGTGGGGGCAGATTCGGGTGTGCCGGAAGCAGAATGCTGCCATGTTCCTGCTACATTTTGTGGCATATCTGATTTTATACCTGAAGTCAGGAGAGGAGAGAATCGTGCTTTTCTATCTGGCACAGGTGGTATTTTTTGCGGCTTATATTGGATTGTACCAATTGTTTTACCCGAATCTGACCCGGATTCTGGTGAATAATATGTGTATGCTTTTGTGTGTGGGATGGATTATGCTGACCCGGCTTTCTTTTGAAAAGGCAGTGAGGCAGTTTTTGATTGTCTGCGTGGCTGCGCTGATTACATGGATTATTCCTTTTATTATTGACCGGATCTGGCAGCTTTCCCGGATTCCCTGGGTGTATGGGCTTTTGGGGCTGGCGCTTCTGATTGTGGTGTGGATGGTGGGCAGCAACAGCTATGGGGCGCAGCTTTCCCTCAGTATGGGCGGATTTTCCTTTCAGCCTTCGGAGTTTGTGAAAATCAGCTTTGTGTTTTTTGTGGCAGCTGTGTTTTATCATTCTACGGACTTGTTTTCCGTGGGTGTGGCTACTGCAGTGGCAGCTGCCCATGTGCTGGTGCTGGTGCTGTCAAGGGACTTGGGAAGCGCTTTGCTGTTTTTTGTCACTTATCTTACCATGCTGTTTGTGGCTACCAGCAATTGGTTTTATCTGCTGACCGGAATAGCTGGGGGAGGCGCGGCGTCTGTGCTGGCGTATCAGCTGTTTGCTCATGTGCGGACCCGTGTGGCAGCCTGGAGAAATCCTTGGGCGGACATTGACAACCGGGGCTATCAGGTGACTCAGTCTTTATTTGCCATTGGAACCGGAGGCTGGTTTGGAATGGGGCTTTATCAGGGAATGCCTTATAAGATTCCGGTGGTGGAAAAGGATTTTGTGTTTGCTGCCATCTCGGAGGAGCTGGGGGGCATTTTTGCTCTTTGCGTGTTGTTAATCTGTGTGGGCTGCTTTCTCCAGTTTATGATGGTGGCAATCCGGATGCAGGCAATTTTCTATAAGCTTATTGCTTTTGGGCTGGGAATTGAGTATCTGGTTCAGGTGTTTCTGACTGTGGGGGGCGTGATCAAATTTATCCCTTCTACAGGGGTGACTCTGCCTCTGGTGAGTTATGGGGGAAGCTCCATATTAAGTACGTTTCTGGTGTTTGGGGTGATTCAGGGTCTTTATATTCTGAAAAAGAATGACGAGGAGGATTATGAAGAAAGCAATGCCTAATCCGGGCGCCAACCGGAGCATTCTGATTGTCACCTATCTGATGGTTGGATTGTTTGTCTGTATGATGGGATATTTTGGATATTTTCTTCAGGTTCAGAAGGACAATGTGATTAACAATTCTTATAATTCCCGTCTGGACCGGTTTTCAGACCGGATTGTCCGGGGACAGATCTTAAGCAGGGATGGGCATGTGCTTGCGGAGACCAGGGAGGAAGAGGGGGAGGTCCGGGCTTATCCTTATGGAAGTCTGTTTGCCCATGTGGTGGGATATTCCAGCAACGGAAAGACAGGGCTGGAGTCTCTTGGGAATTTTTATCTGCTGACTTCCCATATGAACCTGGTGGAGCAGACAGTCAATGAGCTGGCAGGTGTGAAGAATATAGGGGACAATGTGATTACCACCTTGGATGTAAATTTGCAGAAGGCGGCAGGGGAGGCTTTGGGAGACCGGCGGGGAGCTGTGGTGGTTCTGGAGCCGGACACAGGGAAGATACTGGCATTGGTATCTCATCCGGGGTTTGATCCTAATACTCTTGGAGCTGACTGGAACTGGCTGATCTCAGAGGAGAACACAGAGGCGCAGCTTTTAAACCGGGGAACCCAGGGGGTATATCCTCCTGGCTCTACTTTTAAGATTGTTACAATGTTAGAGTATGTGCGTGAACATCCGGATACCTGGCAGGATTTTACCTTTGACTGTGACGGAGTGTATGAGCAGGGAGAGTATAAGATTTCCTGTTATCATGGAAATGTCCATGGACATCAAACCCTGGAGCAGGCCTTTGCCAATTCCTGTAATGGGGCTTTTGCAGCGCTGGGACAGGAGATTGATTTAGGGAAGATGAGAAATTTGACGGAGCAGCTTTTGTTTAACCGGGATTTGCCTTTGGCTCTGGCTTACAGCAAAAGCTCTTTTAAGATGGAGGAGGGAGCAGACTTGTGGGAGATTCTCCAGACCTCCATCGGCCAGGGCGGCACTCAGATGACGCCGATTCACAATGCCATGATTACAGCGGCCATTGCCAATGGGGGAGTGCTGATGAAACCTTATCTGATTGAGCGGGTGGAGAGCGCCGCAGGGGAGGAGATCAAAAGGTTTCTGCCTGAGGCCAGCGGGAATCTGATGACTGCAAGAGAGGCGGAGGTTCTGGCTGGCCTGATGCGGCAGGTGGTGACAGAGGGAACTGGCTCTGCTGTGAGGACAGATGATTACCCGGTGGCAGGAAAGACTGGTTCAGCGGAATTTGAGACAGACCGGGAGACTCATGCTTGGTTTACGGGCTTTGCTCCGGCAGACAATCCCAAAATTGTGGTGACTGTGGTCGTGGAGGAGGCTGGCTCCGGCGGACAGGTGGCAGCGCCGGTTGCCAGAAGGGTTTTTGATACTTTTTTTGGTTCCTGAAAAATGAGGAGGATTTTGGCTTGCATAACGTTCCAAAACGCGGTATACTAAAATCAGTCTTGTGACACACCATGGCTGTGTATTTTTGACAGGCCGATACAGGAGGGATTGCAATGATTGAAGCAACGAGCTGTGGAGGTGTGGTTATATTTCGGGGCAAGATCCTGGTTTTGTACAAGAATTATAAGAATAAGTATGAGGGCTGGGTATTGCCGAAGGGAACTGTAGAAGCAGGTGAGGAATATAAGGAAAC
>CATLIJ010000014.1 GCA_949948825.1 uncultured Clostridiaceae bacterium | reverse complement strand
GCCCCTGCACAGGACAAGAATCAGCCGGGGCAGCCATCCGATCCAGGGCAGAGCCAGGGACCAGGAGCTGGTCCGGGCGCAGGCCCGGGAGAACAGCCGGAACCAGAACCGGAACAGCCTGCAGCCGCAGAGCGCCCTCAGCGTCCGGCAGAGCAGACCTTCCAGATTCCGGAAAATAATTATCCGGAAGGACATCCTCTTTCTGTCCCCATGCGTCATGCCAGCTTACAGGCTACCATCCTTTATAGGGACAGCATGACATGGTCCCAGCCATTTATTGCTGATATGTGGCCGCCAGAGTCAGAGGGAAGGAATTTTATCTCCATTTCCATCTTTCTTGGAGAAGCCTTTGGCAATGTCCACTACCGGGCTTATACTTCCACCAACGGATGGACTCCGTGGGTAATCAATGGCCAGCAGACCCAATTTCCTGCTGACAATGCCCCCATTGAAGCGATCCAGATCCGCTTAAGCGGCGTTGCTGGCAATGAATTTGACGTGTATTATGCAGCCCGCCTTACCGACGGAACTGAGACCGGATGGGACAAGAACGGCCTTACTGTGGGAACTATGAATCAGGGCCTTGCTTTAAGCGGCTTCCGCATGGCTATCTTCCGGAAAGGCCAGGGTCCGGACTTTGATTTAGGCAATCCGGTTATCTCTGCCCATGCAGACGGCGTTCAATATGTGGATGGAATCCTGCGGTACATCCATGGAGATGGCTCCAATTACACCGGATGGGGATGGATTGGAAACCAGCGTTACTACTTTGTGGACTCTTATCCTGTAACCGGATGGCAGTACATAGATGGCTACAAGTATTATTTCGGAGAAGACGGAGTTATGCTGACTGACTTAGAGCCCATTGTAGGCAACCAGGGTCCGTTCTTAATCCGCATTAACAAAGAGATGAACTGTATGACCATTTATACCAAGGATGGGGACAATGGTTATATTATTCCAGTGAAATCCTTCCTGACCTCCTGCGGTCTGGACACTCCTCTTGGAACCTTTAAGACACCGGAAAAATACCGCTGGAGGCTCATGATCCATGATGTGCATACTCAGTATGCCACACGTCTTGGAGCTGGACTTCCCATCCTGATGCATTCGATTATTTATGACAAGCCGAATTCTTATGCTCTTCAGGGTTATACTTACAACTATATGAGCATTGCAGAATCTGCAGGATGTATTCGTCTTGTAACAGCAGATTCCAAGTGGATCTATGATAACTGTCCGCTGGGAACCACGGTTGAGGTTTACAACAGCCCTGTTCCTGGTCCCTATGACCGCCCTGCTATTCCTTTTGAGATTCCGGAAGCCCAGACCTGGGATCCAACAGATCCGAATGTTACACCGGAGGGAATCGCCCAGGCAACAGCAGAGATATTGGCCAGACATGGGTTTTAAAAAGAATTTCTTTTAAAGATTTGCGCAAGGTTTTTGCGCAAGAAAAAAGAGAATGTTTTCTGACATTCTCTTTTTTCTTACGCTGCTTTTTTGGCAATTTTTAAAGTTCTTAATATCTTCTTTCTGCCTCTTTCCTTAATTTCATTGGTGTCTGTGATCTGCTAGAATGGCACAAATGGATTGCACCTTGCGAAAAATCTGCAGCTCTGTACGGATTCCCCAAAACCATAGTTTTGCTATCTTTTCCCGTATGGGACCTATGTGAAGGTAGTTTTTCATGTAATACAGGAGGCTTGTCTCCCGAAGCTTTTGCCGCTGCAGCTCGTCTTCGTAAGATTTGCTGATAGTGGCTGAGTGACTGTGAAGGTAGGATTCGGTTAAGAGCAATACTGTGGAGCAGCCTGCCTTTTTCAGACGGTCTCCCAGTACGGATTCTTCCTGGTACAGGAAAATCCCCTCGTCATATCCTCCGCAATCCAGAAATGCTTTTCCATCCACCATGATCATGGAGCCGTGGACTTCATCTACCAGGACTGCCTTTTTGTTCTTAAAATAGAACGGAGGATAGGCAAGGCACCAGCCCAACAGCCTTCTGCTGACCGGCCCCATGCGCAGAAGCTGTCCCACAAACCCATAATGCCTCCAGCCGTTTTGAAATTTTTTATAGGTTTTGTCCTCCATCCGCGCTGCTGCCGCTCCTACATCCGGATATTTGACAAAAATTTTTTTCAGTCCCCATACACAGCTTTCGGAAAAGGATACATCCGGATTGGCAATAATCACATGAGTCGCTCCCTTTTCCTGTACTGTATACCGGACGCCAAGATTATTTCCTGCTCCATAACCGCCGTTTTTCTCTGCCTGAATCAGAGAGATTTTGGAAGATGTCAGTTTTTCAAGCTGCTCCCAGGAATCGTCTGGCGAATGGTTGTCCACGATTATGATTCCGTCCAGACAGGAATAGCTCTCAATCTGTTTCACCAGCTTCCAGACTGTCTCTGCATCCTTATAGTTGAGAATCACACAATAAATTTTCATCTCTTTGACCGAGGATGTGCTGCCAAAGGTTTTATACACCGGCTTCCCAGGTATGGTGACAGCCTGGGCTGCTGTCTGAATCCAGGAGGTTTTTATAAATCCATATTTCAAAATGGTGAAAAGCCGTCTTATGGGAGTCTTCCAGGGCAGCGTCAGATATTCCTCCAGCACCTTTTTCTGGCTTCTGTCCAGCCTTCTCTCAAACTGTTTTAGAAATGCCTCCGCCTGCCAGAACATCCGGCAATAGTTTTCTTCTACCTGTTTCCTTCGGCTTTTCCTCTCCTTAAGATCTTGAAGACTTCCTGTATTTCTTGCCCCCACTGCATTATTCCCGTGCTGACGATATTGGGAAAGGGGCTTTCGGACGCAGGAAATGACCCCAAAACAGGAGGCACACAGAGCAATCCACCAGTCATGCATAAAACAGGCATCCGGAACCTGTGCTGCCAGCTCTGCCAGATGGCGGTTAATCATGGCAGATCCGCCTGTAACCGGATTTTCCACCAGAATTTCCCATAAGGCCGTCCGCCTGGGACTGGATTTTGCGTAGGAAAAAAAGCTGGGGCTGATAAGATTCAGACCGGCGTCTGTCACCTCCATATCAGAATAAACCAGTACAGGGCAGCCCTTATTATCTTTCTCCAGCTCCTTCATTCTTCCCAGTAAAGTCTCTGCCTTTTCTGGATACCACACGTCATCCTGGTCGCAAAAAAGAATATAATCTGCCTGTGTCTGGGACAAAAGCCAGAAGAAATTCATGGCTGGGGCCGGTACATGCGGTTCACGGTCCTGGTACTCCCCTTCCCGGACCCGGTGCCGCAAAATAATCTGGTGTGGATATGCTTTTTCATAAGCTTCCAAAATCTGCCGGGTTCCATCACAGGAGCCATCGTCAGAAACCACAATGCGAATATCTGGTATGGTCTGAGCCAGAATGGAGTCAATCTGTTCTTTTATATAAGCCGCTCCCTGATAGGCTGCCAGCAAAACTGCAATCTGTTCTGTATTTTTTACAGGGTTTTCCTTTTTTCGGGCATCCCTCACCTTCATTCCCAGTTTGCGGCTGATGACGCGGCGAACCGGAGGGCAGACCACAGTCATGTAATCCATCAGATGATAGGCTGCCATATACCATTCCTGCCCCTTTTCCTTTGGGGCGCCGGCCCAGGGTGTCAGAGCCAGAGCATTTTCATAGGCTTTCCGGTAATGGTTCCGGTTTCCTGCAATCCATGGCCTTTCGTCTCCTGCATAGTGGATAATGGCAGGATGGCTTTTTGCCTTCTGAAATGCCTGTCTTCCCACGGTCTCATAGGTTTTTCCATACCGGATTAATTCTTTATATGAAAAATACCGATAATTGGTACAAAAGTTATATTCTGGCGGAAGAAAACAAATCTGCCCTTTTAATACGCCGTTGAGAACATCCTGGTCACAGGCAAAGAGGCTTCCCACTCTTTTTTTGTAGAAATCCACCAGCTGCTCCTCTACCTGCTGCTCCCTCCATCGTTCCAGATCAATCAGAAGAACCCCGGAATTTACATAGGCCTCCTCCTTGCCAAGGCCAATGGCCTGTTTTACTGGCTCATAGATGGTTGGTTCCATCACAGCACCCATTACATTGCCTCTGAGATTCATGTTCCACAGACGCCCAAGAGACCGCATGACCACAGTATCACAGTCCAGATACAGCACCCGGCGGACCGATTCCGGCAAAAGTCTGCCCACAAACAGGCGGCCCATAATGCTGGCATCAAATCCTCCTGTATCCAGCTCAAAACCAAACTGTGCCTGAAGCTCCCCCAGCTCCACCCAGCCGATCTCCCGGTTATACTGGTTTGCCATCTGGCAGAGCTTTCTTTTGGTTTCCTTTTTGATTTTTATGGAAAACACATATACAGTCAGCTGTTTTGCCCCCTGATTCCGCTCAAAAAGAGAAACCATGGACACAGCCATATGCCTTACATAATTTTCATTTGATACATAGACAACATTCATGGGCGCCTCCTGCTGCTTCCTTTTAAATCCCAATCTCCTCAATGCGCCCCAAAGCTGAGGCAATCACCTTGTCCATATCATAGTACTTATATTCTGCCAGCCGCCCGCCGAAGATCACATGATTTTCCTTTTCTGCCAGCTGTGCATATTGTCTGTAAAGAGCCTGGTTCTTCTCGTCATTTACCGTGTAATAAGCTTCCATGCCCTCCTTCCAGTCAGCGGGATATTCCCGGGTGATGACTGTCTTTTCCTGTGTGCCGAACTCAAAATGCTTATGCTCAATGATCCGGGTATAGGGGGTCTCCCGGTCTGTATAGTTGACCACAGCTACTCCCTGATAATTGTCCATATCCAGCACCTCTGTCTCAAACCGCAGGCTCCGATACTCCAGCTTTCCAAACTGATACTGGAAGTAAGCATCAATGGCCCCGGTATAGATGACCGTCTCTCCCAGGCTGTCATAATAATCCTTATGCTCCAGATAATCAGTACCTGTATGAATGGTGCAGTCCTCAAACATCTTGTCCACAATCACATTATATCCACCCATAGGGATTCCCTGGTATAAATCATTAAAATAATTGTTGTCATAAGTAAAGCGGACCGGAAGCCGCTTTATGATAAATGCAGGTAGATCCTTACAATCCCTTCCCCACTGCTTCTCTGTATACCCTTTTACCAGCTTTTCATAAATATCTGTTCCCACCAGACGGATGGCCTGCTCCTCCAGATTCCTCGGTTCCCCGGTCACAGCGCCTCTCTGCTGCTCTAAAATCTCCTGTGCCTCCTTTGGCGTGCGGATTCCCCACATTTTGCTGAAGGTGTTCATATTAAAAGGCATATTATAAATCTCACCCCGGTAATTGGCTACCGGACTGTTGGTATACCGGTTAAACTCTGCCAGTCCATTGACATAATCCCACACCTGCCGGTTGCTGGTATGGAAAATGTGGGCTCCATATCGATGCACATGAATCCCTTCTATATCCTCACAATACACATTTCCTCCAATATGGTCTCTCTTTTCCACCACAAGACATGTCTTTCCCTTTTTCCGCGCCTCATTGGCCCACACTCCTGCATACAATCCGCTTCCTACCAATACATAATCGTATTTCTTCATATGTCATCCATCCTCTTGCTTTCTTTTTTGTTTTCTGATTTTGTGTTCTTTCTTTTTGTGTTTTCTCTTCCTGCGCTCTTTCTTTTTGCGCGCTCTCTTCCTATGCTCTCTCTTCCTGCGTTCTTTCTTTCTGTGCTCTCTTCCTATGCTCTCTTTTCCTATGCTCTCTCTTCCTCGTTCTTTCCTTTTGCGTTCTTTCTGTGCTCTTTCTTTCTGTGTTCTCTCTTTTCAAGCAGCTTACTTTCTGCTTTCCATGCTTTCAATCAACCGAAGCTTTTCCTTCCTGGTCAGCTTTTTTATGGCAAATTCCCGCTGCATGGCTTCCCGCCTGGTCGAAAACTCTTCGTAATATACCAGGGACACTGGTCTCCTGGTTTTGGTATACTTTGCACCCCGCCCCTCATTGTGGGCCTGAATCCGCTGCTCCAAATGATTGGTCCACCCACAGTAAAGACTTCCATCCGCACACCGGACCAGATAAGTATAATTCCCGTCCACAGCTTTTCTCCCTCTGTACATGCTGATGCTATCTTACCACATCTGTATGCATTACACAATCATCTTTACCAGACTGAAAAGGGGCTGATGCTTCTTGTTCGTCGAAGACGGACAAGAAGATGCCCCATGAACAGTAACAAATATCTCTTTGCAGCAACCCCTCTCCCAGGGCAAATGCCCCGCACTCGCTATGCTATGTAGACGGCATCCGTGCTTGCAAGTCCACGCATACCGTCCAGGTTTCCCTGATCTATCTGAAGCACCAGCTGAATGCGGGCTGCCATCCGGTACGCCGTTTCCGGCCTTTGCCGGCTCCGGCGCCCTGTAAGGTTTTTCATTCCCCTTACCATAACAGTATATACGCTCTCGCTGAAATTGTGCTGGTCCAGATATACATATACTATTATTTCCCAAAATTTCTTCCATACCACAAACAAATTTTACCAGTCCGGACAATTGCTGGCAAACCATCAGGCCCGCACAATCTCCTTCACCAGAATCAGGCAGTCTCCCGGACGGACGGAATCTGAGGCCAGGTTGTTGGTGGTGACAATATTCTCCACTGTTGTATGAAACCGTTTTGCTATATCCCAAAGAGAATCCCCCTCCTGCACCAGATAACCCACAATCCCCGGCATCTGCTGAAGCTTCTTTGTGTCTAAGGGACCAGTCTCTGCCTTCTGAATCACCAGCTGGCGCACTGGCTGCAGCACCAGCATATCCAGAAGAATCACTGCTTTTACCTCCACAGTATCCCCGCCGATCATGGCTGCTGTCAGCTGCTCTACATCTGTCTCCAGATACCACACGCTGTCTGCCTGAATATCCGGCACCTCTGCCTCATAATGGAAGGGCAGCAATTCGGTCACAGACTGAACCGGCCGGCTGTCATCATCTGTCAGATAGAGAATCCGGACCTCCAGAGCTCCGTCCATAACCAGAATATTGTCTTTTGCCTCCACCTCATCCAGCTTTACCATTCCTGTGCTGTGGCAGATCTGCAGCGCCCTGGGGCCGCCGCCGACGGAAACCTTTTCCGCAATCTTACATTTTCCTGTGTTCTTGGTAAGAATATGGTCAAAGCATGCCTCTCCGGTATCCACAGAAAGCTCCCGGTTTGTGGCATACATATCACTTAAAATATCCAGCTGCCGTTCCTCATAAAGACGGATATCCAGTTCAACAACTGCATCCACATCCAGTTCCCGCATCTCTCCGTCATAGTCCGGCTTTTCCTCAATTCCTTTGTGGATCAGCCTTGCAGAGATTGCCGGAATCATTTCCTCCACAGCTCCCTGCATTTCCAGCTCTCCTGAAAAAGGAATGGCCTCCTCCACCCACTGAATCATGGCGCTCTCCCCTTCGCCCTCATAGATCACAAATACCATGAGAGTTCCCTCTAAATGGATCTTCTGATCCAGAGGACGGGCCGTCACCCCGGACAGACGCATTTCGGTCCATAAAATCCGGTCAATGGCTGGTTTGGTGCCGGACAGAGTAATCTCCTCCTTCAGCCGGTAGGTGTCCTTTCTCCGAAGGGCAATGGCTGCCACATCAATGGTGCGCTTTAAGGTTTCCACCTGGGGGACTCCGTCCTCCTCATCCTCCACGGTTCCCAGCTCCACAGCTGCCTCTGTGTCAAAAAGAGACTCCACCTTTACCTCCAAAGTGACAATCCCTTTAATGCTTAATTTCCGGGAGTTGATCATATCTGCGTTTAAATCTTCCAGCTGCCAGCCAACTCCCACATAATCCTTTTCCTCCAGCCCAGGTACATTGATGGTTTCCTCAAATGGAATCAGCCCGCCCAGTACCTGAAGTCCCCCCTCCTCTTTCCGGTACAGAACATGGAAATCCAGCTTTCCCCGAACCACCACCCGCTCATTCTGAGTTTTCACCGGCTCCATCTGAATCTCCCCGGTATCCAAAATCACCTGGGCTATATCACTCATTGTATCCGGCACAATAAAATCATCATCCAGCGTCACCTGTGTATTGACCTGGTTTTTCCAACGGTTCATATGTATATTCTGCTTCACCAGCTCCAACATAAAAAGCACCCACCTTACTTTCTATTTTCCACTTTTACAGAAAGTGTATGTGGATGCTCCTCTTTTTATGATTGTTTCCTGTGGTTCCTGCTGTCTTTCAGATGTTTTTGTGCTCTCGTCAGAAGCTTCCCTGATTTATGCCCCTTCCTTTCCATCTGCCAATCGCTTCTGCAGACGCTTCACTTCCTCCTCCAAAGCCAGCACCCGCTCCTCCATCCGTGCATACTGCTCTACTGTCACAGCCGCGGCAATCTCCTTTTTCCGAACCGGCACTCCCCCCACCTTCACTGGCCTTGCCGGAATCCCAACTGCTGTTGTATCATTCTCTAATGGTTTTAAAAGCACTGCATTGGCTGCTATGGTACAGTTGTCTCCCACCTCAAATGCACCCAAAATCTTGGCTCCGGAGCCGACCGTCACATTATTCCCCAAGGTTGGATGGCGCTTTCCCTTATTCAGACCAACGCCTCCCAAAGTCACACCCTGATAAATGGTGCAATTATCCCCCACAACTGTAGTCTCTCCAATCACTACCCCGCACCCATGGTCAATCAGAATGCCATGGCCAAGCTCTGCTCCGGGATGAATCTCAATCAACGTAAAAAAACGGGCAATCTGAGAAATCAGTCTTGCCACAAACAGCATCCGATGCTTATAAAACCAATGGGCAAACCGATGCCAGATCAGGGCATGAACCCCCTGGTACAGCAAAAGCACCTCCCATGCGCTGCGGGCCGCTGGATCTCTCTCCTGCACTGCCTTCACATCCAGCCAGATATCCTTTAGAATCATATGATTATCCTCTTTTCTCCGAAGAAATTATACCAAAGAGCATACGAATTTGCCAAATGATTGAAGGCTGTCCTGCAATCGTAACTATAAGTTGGCAAAACATTTTGCTCACGAGTATAAAAATTCATATCCGCTCCAATACATGCCCTTTATCATACCATATGTCCAGCCAATCTGACAAGTGCAAGGTTGGCAATATTAAATTTTAATATGCAGGCAACAAAAGAAAGGCATATGTTCCCGCACATATGCCCTTCCTTCAGTACCCTACTGAAAAATCACAGGATTCTCCAGATATTCTGTTTTCACCACCAGGAACGGATAGGACTTCTCCACGCCTACTGTCTCCCCTTTTTCCGGACCGATCAGTTCTGTGTCAAATACAATCGAATTTTCTGTCAGGTAAAGCTCTCTCACAGAAATACTGTATCCTCCTGTAGGCTGTTCTCCATATCCGACTGCTATGTAAAGTCCCTGATCATTGCTGTATGTCAGTTTAAACGGCGCTGCTTTTTTCTCATCTACCAGGCTTTTCAGCTCTCCCGGCAAATCTGCTTCTCCCACCACTGTAGATTCCAAGTCCCGTACCTTATCCTGATTCTCCTTCTCCACACTGCAGCCAGCCAGAAAACGCACCAGCACCACCCACAACAGCAAAAAAAGCGCCCATATCAGCTTACCATTGACCCGTTTGCCCATAATAACCTCCATAAAATTTGACTACTACCAGTTTATTCTCCTTAGATTGTACCTATGCGGGAAAAATAGAAATATTCTCTACATTTTCTTGTCAAATTGCCTTCCATGGCATAAAATAGTAACAGTTCACACAAAGAAGATTCTTACGAAAGGACAAGACCCTATGAATTTTATAAAAAAATGTTATTGCCGGACTTATCAGGCGGCTTTTCGGCTTGCTTTGCCATTTCTTCCCTACAGAAAACCTGTGCTTATATCTGCAGTCCGGAAAATCCCAGAGCTTTTGAACCGCCATGGCTGCCGCCGGGTTCTGATCATCACAGATGCTTCTCTTGTCCGCCTGGGACTGATTCGTCCCTTACAGTATGCTCTGGCGGAGCATGGAATTTCCTGGGCTGTGTATGATCAGACGATGTCCAATCCCACATCAGCTAATGTGGAGGATGCCAAAACCATTTACCTGGAGCAATACTGCGACAGTATAATAGGCTTTGGCGGCGGTTCCAGCATAGACTGTGCAAAAGCTGTCGGCGTAAGACTTGCAAGGCCCCGCCGCCCTCTGAAAACGCTGAAGGGTGTATTAAAGGTGCGCAGAAAGCTGCCTCTTCTCATAGCGGTTCCCACCACTGCCGGAACCGGAAGCGAATTCACAGTGTCTGCTGTGATTACAGATTCTGTCACCCGGCACAAATATGCTATTAACGACTTTCCCCTGATTCCCCGGTATGCTGTGTTAGACCCAGGGCTTACTGCAAGCCTTCCTCCCCTTCTCACTGCTGCCACTGGTCTGGATGCCCTTACTCATGCTGTGGAAGCATACATTGGCCGCACTACCACCAGAGATACCCGAAAAGCTGCGCTCAGGGCAGTCCGCCTGATCTTTTCCAGCCTGGAGGATGCATACAGGGACGGCACAAACCTTGCCGCGCGAAAAAACATGCTGATGGCCTCCTACTATGCAGGATGTGCATTTACCAAATCCTATGTGGGATATGTCCATGCCATTGCCCACTCTTTAGGCGGATGGTACCAGGTTCCCCACGGTCTTGCCAATGCAATTCTCCTGCCTCATGTGCTGGAAGCTTATGGAAAAACCATCCATAAAAAGCTGAAAGCTCTTGCTGTGGCAGCGGGCATTGCTGACAGGAATACTGATGCTAAGGAAGCTGCCAGCCGTTTTATTCAGGCAATCCGGGACATGAAAATACGCTTTCAGATCCCAGATACAATTCCGGAAATTCAGGAAAAGGATATTCCCCGTCTGGCCCGGTATGCAGATCAGGAGGCCAATCCTTTATACCCGGTTCCTGTATTAATGGATGCAAAAAAATTAGAAGAGTTTTATTACCAGGTGATTGAAAAATTGCCCTTTTAAAGAATGAATTGAACATATTCCGGAAAGGAGTCCATCCATGAATCAAAAAGAAATCCAGTCTCTTGTGGACAAGCAGCGCTCCTGGTTTCTCACCGGAGCAACCTTAAACGTCAGTCGGCGCATTCAGGCCCTGAAAACCTTAAAATCCTGTATTTTAAGTCAGGAAACTGCCATCCAGGAAGCCTTGAAAAAAGACCTTGGAAAAAGTTCTTTTGAAAGCTATATGTGTGAAACTGGTCTTGTTTTAAGTGAAATCACTTATATGTTAAAACACATCCGCCGTTTTTCGGAAGAGACAAAAAAGCCCACTCCCCTGGCCCAGTTTCCAGGAAGGAGTTTTCAAAAGCCTTCTCCCTATGGAGTGGTTTTGATTATGAGTCCCTGGAATTACCCGTTTTTACTCACCTTAAGTCCCCTGGTCAATGCCATTGCTGCAGGCAACACAGTCATTGTAAAGCCCAGCGCTTACTCTCCCTGCACCAGCCAGGTTATCAACGCCATGCTCCAATCGTGCTTTGATGAAAAGCAGGTTGCAGTTGTCACTGGGGGAAGAGCTGAGAATACCTGCCTTTTACAGCAGCATTTTGATTATATTTTCTTTACGGGAAGCCAAAGTGTGGGCCGGGAGGTGATGACCTGCGCCGCAAAGCATCTGACTCCTGTAACCCTGGAGCTGGGAGGAAAAAGCCCCTGCGTGGTAGATTCCACTGCCAATCTTCCCCTTGCCGCCCGCCGTATTGTGTTCGGCAAATTTTTAAACTGCGGTCAAACCTGTGTGGCTCCTGATTACATTTACTGCCACAGCTCTGTAAAAGAACCTCTGGTCAGGGAAATCAGGAAACAGATTACAAAGCAGTTTGGCAAATACCCTCTCCTGAACAAAAACTACGGGAAAATCATCAATGAAAAACATTTTAATCGGCTTACCAGCCTGATTGATCCGTCAAAAGTGGTTATGGGCGGAGCCTGGAACAGCCAGACCCTTCAGATTGAGCCTACAGTTCTGGATTCTGTGACCTTTCAGGACCCGGTTATGCAGGAGGAAATTTTTGGCCCTATCCTGCCAGTACTGACCTATGAATCCTTAGACAAGGGGATTCAAAAGCTGAATACCCTGCCCCATCCTCTGGCCCTTTATATTTTCACAAAGGACAAAAAGGCCGCCCGAAAAATTCTCTCCCGCTGTGGTTTTGGAGGAGGTTGTATCAATGATACTGTCATTCATCTGGCTACCAGTGAAATGGGATTTGGCGGATTTGGAGAAAGCGGCATGGGCGCTTATCATGGGAAGGAAGGCTTTGAAACCTTTTCTCACCAAAAAAGCATTATGGATAAAAAGACATGGCTGGATCTTCCCATGCGGTATCAGCCATACAATCCCATCTACAGATGGCTGATCCGGAAATTTTTGAGTTAACCATCCGTTACAAAATATTTATTTTAAATGAAATGAGGATAAAAGAAACATGGAAAATCAAAACAGACGGTCTTTCTGGTCTGACTGGAAAACCCATGGGCTCATTGGGTGTTTTCTGCTGGGATTTGCCTTTTTGATCAACCAGGATGTAGAAATCTACGGGCTTTATATGGATGACTTAAACCGCTGGTACTGGTATAAAGAGCAAACCTTTTGGGAAGATATTCTTCCCCTGGGCGGCCCCCGGTTCCGGTCTCTCTTCAACCTTGCCTCCCGGCTGGAGCTGGACCTGATCGGGACTCATATTGAATGGATTGTACCCTTTAATATCCTGTTAAATACTTTGATTGCCTTTCTGGTATACTGGCTTTCCAGAAAATACAGCCGCAATACCTTTGTGGGCAGCCTGTGCGGAACCTTGTATTTGCTGTCCCGGTTCTCCTATTATCAGATTGGCCAGATGATGGGACTTTTGGAAACCCTGTCTCTTGTTATTGCCATTGGCATTTTAGATTTGCTTTATGAATACTTAAATCAGGATTCCTCCCCGGGACAGCGAAAATTTCTGTGGGCCTGTTTTCTGTATGCATGCATTTGTTTTGTCCATGAACGGTACATGGTCCTGTTCCCCCTGCTGCTTCTGGTTTTGATCTTCCGAAAGGACACCAACCGGAGATTATGGGCAGCCTCCATTGGAGCCTTTATTCTTGTGCAGCTCATTCGTTTTCTGACCATTGGCACATTGCTTCCCGCGGGAACCGGAGGTACAAAGGTAGTAAAAACCTTTTCCATTGGCACAGTATTTCAGTATGCATTCAGCCAGATTGCCTATGTATTTGGCATCAACGCAGGCCCTGTCATGTTCAGCGGAGAATATTTCCGGGACTCTCCCTCCTGGGTTTTAGGTCTTGTCGCCTTGTCGGATCTGATGCTTTTGGGGCTGGTTGCTGCCTTTATCCGCTTTTTGTCTGGCCGTCCGGAAAACTTCTGGAAATATATACAAAATGCTTTCTTGTTTTTTTGCTTTATTGGTGCATGCATCGCCTGCTCCAGCGTAACCATCCGGGTGGAAATGCGGTGGGTCTATGTGTCCTATACAGCTGCCCTGCTGTTTATGTCCTGGATGTATGGCGTCCTTTCCCTAAATGATTCCAAACAGGGAAAAATATCCCGGTCCGGGCTTTTGCTGGCCCTTATCGCTGCCTACGGAGTTCTCATGGTTCCTGTGGAAGTCCATTACCGCAGCAAATTTCCCATGCTGTATTATTGGGGCGACCAGCATCGGTACAATTCCCTGGCCCAGGAAACCTACGGTCTTTACGGGGATGAAATTTATGGAAAAACCATGTATGTAATTGGAAACAATTTTCATTTAAATGATTTTTGCGCTGAAAATTTTTTCCGGGTTTTTGACAAGCAAAACCGGGAAAACTGTATTGAGATCATTCATGTGGAAGATCTGCGGGATATTGGAACCATTACGGATGACATGCTGGTCATTCAGGAGGATGTAAAAAACAACCGTTTCCATGATGTGACCAATCTGGCAAAGGAATTTAAATGCCGTACCATTTACGGATATTATGATGATAACTGGATGGATGAACAGGCGCAAGTCCAGGTCATGGCCGGCAAAACCGGAAAGATTGATCTGACCTTTTTCTATCCGATTGAAATGGATCCCAATGAAACCTACGAAATCATGGTTTTCAAGGACAGTAAACCAGAACAAAAAGTGACGCTTACGGAGAATATGACAAAAATAACGATTTCTGCCGAACCTTACCAGCTCGTAACCCTGGACTTTCAAACCAACTTTTTCGTGTCGGCTTCCACCGACGAAAAGAGAGGCCAGACAAACCTGGCCCTTCTCATGGGAATCACCGCAGATTAGAAGAAGGATTTCCTTTGCTTATTGTCATTGTGACAGAATTCTCTTTTCGTTGCTGTTCATTGGGGGCATTTTCTTTTCTGAAGATTTTCTGTCAATTTTATAAAACGCCTACTCAAACAGGGAGATTTCTGGTATAGTGTTACAAGCATGAGCTTAATGTGAATTGTCAATCTAGAACGCATGGGAGAATAACCAGTATGAGATTAAAACAGAACTATATTTCAGGAAGATTTGCCGCTGCATGTCTGGCGTTTACCATGACAGCTGGCCATATGACAGCATTTGCAGACGTGAATCCTACAGTTCCCAGCCCCATAACCGGAAGCGTCAGCCCTGTGGCTGCGGATTCCATCCCGGTTCCTCCTCCAATGAATGGAGATGCCATGAATCCCGGCCCCTCCGGATCTGATGGAGTTGCCAGTCCGGTGACTTATCCTTCCCTGTCCACGATTGTCACAGAAGGAGAGAAGGAAAATAATTGGCCGGAACCGATTTTTGGAGGCGCATCTCTCACCTTTCGGGGCAGCGGCACCGGAGGACAAACCCTGTCCATGATTTTGGAAACCAGCAATGGAAGCCTGATTGTCATTGACGGCGGTTTTGAGCAGGATGCAGACAGCTTAAGAAATCATATTAAGGACCATGGGGGCCGGGTAGCTGCATGGCTGGTCACTCATCCTCACAGCGACCATATTGGCGCATTGAACAAACTTCTTCAGGCCAACAATGGCATTTCCATTGATAACATTTACTGTTCTCTGGCCAGCAAGGAGTGGTATACAGCCAATGACCCAACAGCAGCTGACATGGCAATCCGCTTTATTGACACCTTATCCCGGCTTCCTCAGAACAGAGTTCACTTTGTCAGCAAAAACCAGACGATTCAGGTGGATGATGTTACCATTCAGGTTTTAAATGACCGCTATGATTTAACCAATGCTGGCGACAGCCACTATACCGGGAACAATGCCAGCATTGCCTATATGCTGACCATTAACAACAAACGGCTTCTCATTTTAGGCGATATGTGTTATGAAGGAGGCCAGCGGCTTCTTGCTGATGTGGGTGTTCCTGGATTAAAGGCAGATCTTGTGCAGATGGCCCATCATGGCCAGGACGGTGTGTCAGAGGAGGTCTATCAGGCAATCCAGCCTTCCATCTGCCTGTGGCCCACTCCCAAATGGCTGTGGGAAGGGGATGAAACCCAATATGCCACTCAGACCACCAAGCGCTGGATGGTTGGCATGGGAGTTGAGAAGCATTATGTGATGAAGGATGGAGAACAGATCATCCGATAAAATATCAAATGCCGTTTTATTGATTTCCAAAAAGTAAGAGCAGTTTGTTTTCGATGGGAAAGCAGTCTGCTCTTTTTTGTAATTCTTCTCCATCAGGCGGAAAGTCTCTTTGATTTGTCTTTTATCCTATTCGTCCTTTTTGCTGCAGATCGCTAACCTATGCTGGTATTTTTCCCTGGTTGCCAGCCCGCCCCGTATATGCCGCTCTGACTTGTTTACATCCAGCACAATCCGGGCTCGGGCCGCCAAAGATGGGTTGATATGCTCCAGACGGTCGGTTACATCCTTATGCACTGTGCTCTTGCTAATTCCAAACCGCTTTGCTGTCTGACGCACCGTCGCATTATGGTCTATAATGTAATTAGCGATTGCCACTGCCCGCTCTTCGATATAATCCTTCATGGTGTTACCCTTGAGAATGTTTTTTACATCTTATGCGGGGGGATGGGGGAATATGTGCTGCAGTTCAGATTCCCTATCAAATGGACATCGCACAACCAATTTTAAATTCAACAGCCTGCAACAAGTAAACCTAAACTCCTTTCAAAGTTTCTTGCACTTAAACATATCCTGGCTACCTGATTCCAGTTTGTACAAACCCTTTTTGCAAATTGCTCATAGATTCGCACTCTCTTCTTATTTCCAGAAATCCGTATATCATGATAATATTTCTTTTTCGAAATTCTATTTAACCACGGATCTTCTACTAATTCTGCATCTTCTGTTTCATCATATGCAGCAATCACCCATGCTTCCGTGCTGTCACAAGGTATTACAATACAAGTATTATTCAAATCTCCTAACCATGTTGTTATTAAATATGATAAATGCTCCATATAACCTTTTACAGAATATTCATGGTTTTTACATGGAAGCACAATAGGGCAAGTATCTTTTATTTCTTTTTTCACATCACATTCCAATGGATTTCTAATTCCTTTATATTCGCAAACCGTAGATTCGCACCAGCAATGTGCTGGTTTTTCCTTGCGCGAAACGTCACCATCTATCTGTATAATTAAAATATCAAGTTGAGGCTCGATATCTCTCATCAATTTATCTTTAATTTCCGCATTATCTCTGCACCATTTCCACACACCCTTCCACCCATTCCCATATTCTCCTGTCAAATCAGGTTCTGGCTGTAACTGAACATAATGATTATCTTCACCAGTAATCTTGTCAATTACTCCACGTAAAATGATATAATCTGTAGGCCCTTCACAAACAATTCCTATATTTTTCATATCAGCTCTGGCACACCTCCAATTCTCCCATTCATCCAAAGCCTTGATAGTGGCTGCCCCTCTTGAATGAGTTCCTGTGATACTTTAATCCTTTTTATTTGTGCATAGCCATATTTATCCCTGTCTACTGCAAACAGCCGGATATCCTCATTGCTTAAATCCAACCCATCTAAAACCAAAGGATTATGGGTTGTTAAAAAAACATGCTTGCCATTCTTAATAATTTGCTCACAAAAAACCTGAATCATCTTTTTTGCAAGCGTAGGGTTCAATGCATGATCAAAACTGTCTACTGCAAAAATCGCCGGACTATGGGGATGCATGGCAAGACATAGCATAAATAACACATATAAGGCACCCTCACTAGCATCATAACCGGTAAATTTTACACTATCTTTCATAAAGCGATCACTAAACTCAATAATCTGCCTTGTTGTAGGAATGTTTGAATTAATATTTTTCTTTTTCGGAACATCCACAGAAATCGTTGATGCCCAATCCACCAAATCTAAAACATCATCCATAGGCAGAGTGCCTAAAAAACACTCATCATCCATTTCTTTGATAAGATCCTGTAATGCTTCAGCCAGTCTTCCCCCATTAAGTCCTATTGGCGTCATCTGGTTGGGATCTGGTACAATTCCTCTTAAAGTCATTGTATTCGGCTGAAAAATACCATAATCTCTAAAGCTTTGCGCAATCTTTCTTCCTTCTTCCAGTTCCTGGTTTTCGTCGATTAAAAAAAAGCCAATGTAATTATTGCTTTGTTTCTGCGAAGCATTACTCCTGCCCCATTTTTTTTCCTTATTCAAAAAGAAAGCTTCCGAGTGATATTTCCAGTAATCCGTATCCTTTGGTGCTGTTAAGTGAACATCATATTGGAAAACATCCAATTCTTTTTCCTCTTCCCATTCAAGAGAAAAATCCAGAGTCAATTTTGTTCTGTCAATCGTTTTAAAATTTGACTTATATAACGAAGGGACACTCAATCGAATACCTTTTCTCTGAAGACTGCTGGCATCCACCCTATCCATCATCGCTGCGCTCAATAATCCAATCGCTTCCAATATAGTAGACTTTCCAGAACCATTCGCTCCAATAAACACATTCACTTTTCCCGGTTCAAAGGATACATGATATAAAGATTTAAAATTACCAACACTAATTTTCTTCAAATTCATTCCATCGCCCCCTTCCTTATACTCCAAGTATATCATATCCCTTAAATTAAATATAGCCTATTTTTACATTTCTATTCATATCTAATTTCTTCTCACCCTTTTACCACCCCAACCGTCTTCAGCTCTGTCACAATCTCCACCAGATCCTCCTGGTCCTTCATAACTGTCTGAATGTCCTTATAAGCAAACCGGCACTCTTCCGCCACATCTGCTTTCTTATTTTTCCCCAGCACAACACCCTGATCCTTCAAATCACGGATTACCTGTTCACAGGTAAAAGCCTCCATAGCGCCCTTTCTGGAATAGGCTCTTCCTGCTCCATGGGAGGAGCTGCAAAAGCTCTTGGGATTTCCCTTTCCCCGAACCACATAGCTGTAAGAACCCATGGCGCCGGGAATCACAGCCAGCTCTCCCTCC
>CATLIJ010000013.1 GCA_949948825.1 uncultured Clostridiaceae bacterium | reverse complement strand
TTCAGGGCGCTCATGTGAACACTGAGGAACTGGCCCACTTTGATTTACAGCAGGAGAAAATGTGGCGGACGCCGGAGATCAGGGACAGTCTTATAAAGGAAATTCTGGAAAAAATTAAAAAAGCCAGGGCTCCGCTTCTGCTGGCAGGTACTGGCGTGAGACTGGCAGATGCAGGCAAAGAGCTGCTTGCAGTGGTGGAAAAGATGAAGATTCCTGTGGTGACAGCATGGAATGCCAATGATCTGGTGGCTTTTGACAATCCTTATTATGCCGGAATGCCGGGAACTGTGGGGACAAGGCCTGGTAACTATGCATTGCAGAACTGTGATCTGCTTTTAAGCCTTGGATGCCGGATGAACCTTCGCATGATTGGGTACAATCATTTTGATTTTGGTAAGAATGCTTACAAGATTGTGGTGGATATTGATGCCAGAGAGCTGGCAAAGCCTACGGTCAGGCCGGATTTGCCGGTACATGGGGAGGTAAAGGAATTTTTAAAGAAAATTTTAAATACCGGGTACTCTCCGGCAAAGGAGCATGGTCCGTGGAAGGAATGGTGCCGCAGTCTGGTGGAAAAATATCCTGTGGCGCTGGAAAGCTATCACAATCCGGAGGGCGGGCCGGTGAACCCTTATATTTTTATGGATCTTCTTTTTGATATGCTGAAAAGGGATGACCAGATTATCTGCGGAAATGGAAGCGCCTGCGTGGTTACATTTCAGGCGGCAAAGATCAAACAGGGACAGCGGATGTTTTCCAATTCCGGCTGTGCAGCCATGGGCTACGGGCTTCCGGCGGCTCTTGGAGTTGCGGTGGCAGACCCGAATCGGCGGACAATCTGTATTGACGGAGATGGAAGCATTATGATGAATCTCCAAGAGCTGGCTACCATTGCCTACAATCATTTGGATGTGAAAATTATTCTTCTCAATAACCATGGCTATCATTCTATCCGCCAGACTCAGATGAATCTGTTCCGGCCGCCCTTTGTGGGAATTGATCCGGAAAGCGGCGTGGGATTTCCGGATTTTGAGAAGCTGTCTGAGGCTTTTGGCATCCAGTATTTTTCACTGGAAAAGGAGGCAGAGTGCAGACGGGTTCTGGAGGAGGTTCTGGATTGGAAGGGTCCCTGTATCTGCGAGGCGATTGTTGATCCAAAGCAGGATTTTGCTCCCAAGTCCTCCTCCAAGATTCTGCCGGACGGACAGATCGTATCTCCGTCACTGGATGATATGGCTCCGTTTATTGAGCCGGAGGTGTGGCGCGGGGGTATTTAAAGGAGCTGGGGAAGGCCTGCATAAGGGAGCCTGCAAATGTGTGTTATGTGAAAAAACAGGAAGTATGAGAAGATTGTAAGAGGAAAAAGGAGAGGGATTATGTTTAATTTTCAATATTATACACCAACCAGGGTTATTTTTGGCAGAGGGACTGAGAGGGAGACGGGCAGATACGTGAAGGAGCAGGGGTGCAGCAAGGTGCTGATCCATTATGGGGGCGGAAGTGTGGTGCGCTCCGGACTGCTGGACCGGGTAAAGAAATCTTTGGAGGAAGAGGGGATTTCTTTTGTGGAGCTAGGAGGCGTGGTGCCGAATCCCAGGCTTTCCCTGGTGTATGAGGGAATTGCTCTGGCAAAAAAGGAGAAGGTGGATTTTATCCTTGCCATTGGCGGGGGAAGTGTGATTGACTCGGCTAAGGCCATTGGATATGGTGTGGCCAATGAGGGAGATGTATGGGATTTTTATGATCATACCAGACAGGCAAAAGATTGTCTTCCCATTGGAACTGTGGTGACAATCGCTGCTGCTGGCAGCGAGATGAGCAACAGCTCAGTGATCACCAAGGAGGAGGGAGGCATTAAGCGCGGGTACAACAATGATGTCTGCCGTCCCCGTTTTGCCATCATGAATCCAGAGCTGACGGTTACTTTGCCAGACTATCAGACTGCATGTGGGTGTACGGATATTCTGATGCATACCATGGAGCGGTATTTTACCAGCGGCGGAAACATGGAGCTTACGGACAGCATGGCAGAGGGCCTGATGGTTACAGTGATCCGAAATGCAAAGATCCTCTGTGAAGAACCGGAAAATTATGACGCGAGGGCTGAGGTGATGTGGGCAGGAAGCCTTTCCCACAACGGACTGACTGGCTGCGGCAATGACGGAGGAGATTTTGCCAGCCATGGTCTGGAGCATGAGATGGGCGGCCTGTATGATGTGGCTCACGGAGCAGGACTTGCGGCAATCTGGGGCAGCTGGGCCAGATATGTATACCAGAGCTGCCTGCCGCGGTTTTACCGTTTTGCGGTGAAGGTGATGGGAGTTAAGGAGCAAGGCGCCCAGGAGAAGGTTGCCTTAAAGGGAATTGAGGCTATGGAGGATTTTTACCGTTCCATCCATATGCCGACTTCTTTTGCAGAGCTGGGAATCACTCCCACAGAGGAGGAGCTAAAGCTTATGGCCCACAAGTGCAGCATTGCCAGCGGCGGGGCCAAGGGGTCTGCAAAAGTGCTCCATGAGGAGGATATGCTGGCGATTTATCGGATGGCGGCAGAGAGATAAAAGTACAAAAAAAGATAAGACCTATTTTGTAAATGTCTTCGGAACAGGCGGGATGTACTGCATCCATATCCGGTCTTCTGGTCTGGCATCAGCCAGATAGAGAATTGCCAGGAAAAACCATTCCAGAGGCTTCATAAGCACATAAATCAGATCAGCCGTATAGGGGGAGCGGATTCTGCGGGCAATGGGAAAGCCATAAGTGTCATAAAAATTCCGTAATCCGCGGTGAAAGCGGGGCAGCCGTTCCTCCAGAAGCTGCTCAAAGGCATTGGCAATACACAGCTGGCGGTTGACGGTCACTGGATGTCCATGGCGAACGCCCATGCGCAATGGCTTTACCAGCGGCCTATGGCCTCCGGCAGCCACAGTACACAGATAATGGTCATCATACATCACATTAGGCGGAGAAATCTTTGTGGACAGATTCCAGTCGCTGGTCTCTGTCCAGGCCCGGATCAGGTTGTCCGGCCGTTGGCCAAAGAGGGACAGCACAATCAGGCAAAGGCCAATCACAGGCCAGAATAAAAGGAATGCCTGAAAGGGCCAGGTGGCGGAATCCATCATTTTCTGGTTCAGGCGTTCCAGAAGGGGATTGGAAAACCGGCGTTTTTCGAATTCTTCGATTTTCTTCCAGTCAGCGGCTTTTTCCCGGACTATCTTGACTCCAATCAGCACACAATTAAAAGGAAACAGGCATAAAAGGCATTCAATGCCATCTATGCTGAATACCTGCAGGATCCAGGCCACACACATCACCATTCCGGCTCCCATGGAGGAGATGCCAAGAACTGTCACCAAAGGGGGCATTTTTCTTAAGGGAATGCACCTTAAAATAAGATAGCCCAAAATCCCCAGGATCAGACAAAGGCGCACTGCGGGCCATGCGGCAGGCCAGATGGGGCTGTGGGTCTGATTGTTAATCAAAGTAGCAGTCCAGTCTGCCTTAAACTTAATATCAGAAAGGGATGCCAAAAGCAGAGTGAAGACAGAGCCAAGGATCAATGTGAGGATCTCCACAGCCAGAACGGTTTTGCGGTTTGTAATGTTCTCCCAATCCCGAAAACAGTACACCAGGTTATATCCGGTTAATACCAGAGGAAGCACAAAAAAGATACTCAGGGAGGAAGCGCATGTAAGCAGGACCAGCAGGTCTGGCTCCCCTACAGAGGCAAGATACAGGCCAAGGATGGTGATGATAAAAAAACCTCCCATAAAGAGGAATAGAAGGAGTCTTTTATTGTTCATGGGCAGGAAGCCCCCTTTCTTTTTTCGATTTTTCTTTTTTTGAAATACAGGAAATACAGGTTCATTGGATGTTACTTTTCACGGAGGGGGCATCTTCTTGTCCGTCGAAGACGGACAAGAAGCATCAGGCGTTCGCCTGATGTGGAATCTGGCATAAATTTGGGCTTACAAGCGAGCTTGACGCCCAAATTCATGCCAGATTCCCCGCCCTGTGAACTGTAATCATTTTATCATGGGATCTGTGAAATGGCAATCACTACATTTTTCAGGTTGAAATTTATGGGACTTATGAGTATACTTGTAGGTGGAAGTCTGAGATAAACGGATAGTATGTTTCGGAATGAGAAACCAGGAGCGGCAGGTGAATTATGGGGAATTATGTCAATCCGGGCAATGCCGGATTTTTGGCTGTTCGTAAGGAAGTTTATGTGGATAAGACAGAATTGATCAGATTTATAAACCGCACATTAGGGACAAAAAGCAAGCTTTCCTGTGTCAGCAGGCCGCGCCGCTTTGGAAAATCCTATGCGGCACAGATGCTGTGTGCATATTATGACAAGAGCTGTAATTCGGAAAGTCTGTTTGCAGATCTAAAGATTGGAAAGGATGTTTCATTTAAAGAGCATCTGAATCAGCATGATGTGATTTATCTGGATATTACCTGGTTTATTTCTACTGCAGATCATATTCAAAATACGGTACGAAATATACAGGAAAAGGTGATTGAGGAGTTACGTGAACTGTATCCGGATGTGAGAAGAGAGAGAACTTTGCCGGAGACCATTGCCAGAATTCATGAGACATCTGGCAGCCGCTTTATTGTTATTATTGATGAATGGGATGCCTTATTCCGAGAGGCTAAAATGAACCATGATCTTCAGGAGCAGTATATTCAACTTTTGCGTGGTTTGTTTAAGAGCAGTGGTCAGACTGATAAAATGATAGAAGCTGCTTATATGACAGGTATTTTGCCAATCAAGAAGTATGGCACTCAATCGGCAATGACAGATTTTAAAGAATATACGATGCTTCAGCCAGAACCATTAGAAGCGTTTGCAGGATTTACAGAAGATGAGGTGTATTATTTGTGTCAGGGATCAAAATTGAATTTTTCGGAGATTCAGGAATGGTATGATGGATATATTTTAGGGGAAAGTACTCATATTTACAGCCCGAAGTCAGTTATGGATGCATTGACAAGAAAACGGATTGGGAATTATTGGACTCAATCAGAAACTTATGAATCTTTAAAGGTTTATATTGACCTGGATGAGGATGGTTTAAAGGAAGCAATCGTTCAAATGTTGGGAGGAGCACACATTAAAATTGATGTGGGGACCTTTCAAAATGATATGACCACAATTAAGAGAAAGGACGATGTTTTTACTTTACTGGTACATTTGGGCTATTTGGCTTACAATGCAGATACGAGGACCGTTTCGATCCCCAATAAAGAGGTAAGGCAGGAATTTGTCCGTGCAGTAATGGTAAGCAGACATAAAGAACTCGTAAAGCTGATTGAGGCATCCGATCATTTATTAGAGCAGACTCTTAATATGAATGGAGAGGCTGTGGCATCTGCTATTGAAGCGGTTCACAGTGCGGGAACAGCTCCCATTTTTTATAACAATGAACAGGCGCTTCGAAGCGTGATACGGTTTGCTTATATCAGCTGTGTGGATGAATTCGTGAAAGTTGAGGAATTGCTGTCTGGTATTGGATATGCCGATGTGGTATACATTCCCAAAAAGGCGTCGGCTATGCCTGTACTTTTCATTGAACTAAAATGGAATAAGACAGAAGATGGCGCAATTAATCAAATCAAAAAGAATGATTATCCTCAGGTATTTCAGAAATATGGTGGAAATATTCTTTTGATTGGCATTAATTATGATGAAAAGAGCAAGAAACATACCTGTAGGATTGAAGAACTGAGACAGAAAGAATAACAAGGAAGGTACTATGATACGAATTACAACACTTATGGACAATGAGCTGTCCGCCAATAAAGCTCTGTTCTGCCAGCATGGACTGTCTTTTCTGGTAGAGAGGGAGGATTTCCGCATTCTCTTTGACTGCGGACCAGGGGAGGCTGTGTGCCGGAATGCTCATCGGCTGGGACGGAGCCTTGAGAATCTGGACGGAGTTGTCTTAAGCCACAGCCATTATGATCATGGCGCTGGTTATCGGAATCTTCTGGAGCAGGGAGGAGGAAGCCCGGTTCTTTACACAGGTCCTCATTTTTTTGAGCCCAAATATGCAAAGAATGGATTTGGCTATACAGACCTTTCCGTTGGCTTTGACAGGGAGTTTCTGGAAAGGTATCATGTGGAGCATCGAGTGTGTGAGGGAAAGGAAAAGCTGGCGGACGGCATATGGCTGGCAGGAGGTTTTTCCAGAAAATATGAGTTTGAGAAAATTCCTGACCGTTTTGTGCGTCTGGCAAAGGGAGCTATGATTCCGGATGACTTTTCAGATGAGATCTGCCTTGTGCTGGAGAGCAGGGCAGGGCTGGTGATTCTGGCAGGTTGTTCTCATCCAGGTATCCTGAATATGGTGGAGCATATCCGGCAGAATTTTGGAAAGCCGGTTTACGGGATATTTGGCGGGACTCATTTAAAGGAGGCAGAGGAGGAGCGGGTTCGTCTGACTGTGGATTATCTGAAGTGGGCAGGGGTAAAGGTACTGGGAATGAATCATTGTTCCGGCAGAATGGCCCAGGAACGGATTGCCAGGGATTTTCAGATACAAGGCTGTTCCATGAAGGCTGGGGACTGTGTGTTTTTGGAGTGATGAGAAGAACCGTGGAGTTGACCACGGCTCTTTTTTTGGAGGACAGGTTTTATGGTTGAATCTCAAGATCAATCTCCAGATTCCGGAAATAATATTTTTGGTCCCTTTCCCCGATTTCCCGAAGAATCCGGCATGGATTTCCAGCGGCAACCACACCAGAAGGAATGTCTTTTGTCACAATGCTTCCAGCCCCGATTACTGTGTTATCGCCAATGGTGATTCCTGGCAGAAGGATGGCTCCGGCCCCGATCCATACATTGTTCCCAATGTGAATATCTGCATTAAACTGCATTTCCCTCTTTCTTAAATGAGGCTCTATGGGATGTCCGGCAGAGGACATGGTTACATTCGGGCCAATCATCACATGATCTCCCACATAAATATTGCCGTCATCTGTCATGGTCAGACGAAAATTGGCATATACATGGTCTCCGAAAAATACGTGTTTTCCTCCCCAGTTGGCATAAAAGGGCGGTTCAATATAACAGCCCTCTCCCACATGGCCGAGCATTTCTTTCATAAGCTTTTGCCGCTTTTCCATTTCACACGGCATGGTTTTGTTAAATTCATACATTTTTTCCATGCAGCCAAACTGCTCCTTTAAAATTTCAGGATCGCCCGGATCGTATAGTTTTCCAGCAAGCATTCGTTCTTTGTTCGTCATTTTTTCTCCTTTTATTGAACCGTTTTTTGATTCTCAAGTTATTCTTTGCCTTGTTTTTTTCGTCTTATGAGTTAATGGTTTTACGTACAAGCTTTATCGGCAGGCATCAATCAATGCCTGAAACAGCCTTTGCTGAATGGGAGAGTGGGCGGTCATATATTCCGGATGCCACTGGACGGCAAGGCAGAAGGGATAATTCTTAAGCTCCAATGCTTCCGGAAAGCCCTCCGGACTGTCAGCGGTAATCTCCACCTTGTCTCCGGCTGTATCAACGACTTGGTGATGAAGGCTGTTGACTGTGGCAGTATCTGAGCGAAGCAGTCGGGAGATAAGGCTGCGGGGCTTTAAACGGACTGGATGAGTGGCATAGGCCCGGTGAAGGAGGTCTGCATGCTGATATTCCTGATAGAATTTGATATCCTGAATCAGAGTGCCTCCAAGAGCCACATTGAGCAGCTGCATGCCGCGGCCAATGCACAGCAATGGTTTTTCTGCTGCCAGTGCAGCCTGGATCAGTGTCAGTTCAAAATGGTCCCGTCTGCGCTCCGGAAGGCCGCATCCGGGCTGGGAGAGCTGTCCATAAACCTCTGGATGAATGTCCGGTCCTCCGGGAAAAAGAAATCCGACACACTTGTTTAAGGCCGCATCCACGGCAGCAGGGGAGGCATTCCAGGCAAGAAGCTGGGCAGTCCCTCCGGCCCGCTGTAAGCATCGGGTGTATTTGTACTGCATATAGCAGCGTAACGGGTCTTTTCCTAATATGGGGACACCGATGAGGGGATAAAGCATGGAGAAGTCCTCCTGATTTGAATTGCTTCTATTATAGTGAGCGGATGGATGGCTGTCAACAGTAACATTCTGCTGTCCTCTTATTCTTCTCTTGCTGCTTTTCTGGCACTGCTTAAGTAAATGACATTGCTCGCGATTGGATTTTTACGAGGCGGGGAAAGTCCGTTGACTTATTTTTTCCAATGACTTATAATTGGCAGATGATGTGTATTGTGACGATGTATTCTGTGCGTCAGGGAAGAGGAAAAATGAACAGTAAAAATATTTGGAGCACATGGCGGCAGCTTTTGGGGATTATGATTTTGGCAGCAGCCCTTGTGGTGCTGGCTTCTGTGGTAAAGTACAGAGATGGGGATATTAATTATATTGACTCGGATGCCACCTGGCACACGCTGCTGACCATACAGGCTTATAATGAGACGCCCATTTCCCAGCATCTTTTTCTTCCGCTGATTTCATTGGGCGGTCCGGATGATAAATGGATTTCCTGGGGAGCTACCATTCCGGATAATCAGGGTAATTTCTATTATACCTCCTTTTCTCCGGCCAGCTTTTTCGGAGCCTGGTTTTTTATGAAACTGTTTTCCCTGCCAGTGGAAGCAAAAAGTCTGTATTTGTTTAATGTGGTGCTGTTTGCTGCCTCGGCTTGTTTGTGGGGATGGCTCATCTGGAGTGTCTATGAGAACAGGGAAAGCCGGGGGCTGCTGGCAGTCATTGGGGTGATTACCTATATATTTGTGCCGGAGCTGCTCCATGGCATGGGAATTGTATACTGGGCTCATTCTCTGATGCAGCTGACTCTTTTGATTCAGATTTGTGCTTACTACAGGATGAAAAAGTCCCGGTCAGGGAGTTCCCAGCTTTTGTTTTATCTGTTTGCCCTGGCAAATCCTTATATTGAATGGACTGGGTATGTGGCGAATGTGGGGTTTGCCATAGGGGAACTGGCGGTTTACTGGAAAGAAGATAAGAAAAAGGCTTTTGTGAGAGCAGGTATTCTGGGAGGCATTACAGCAGCTTCCTTTGGGATTTATGTGATGCACTATTTGCTGCGGGTACAGAGGGAATCGTTATTTGTCCTGCTGAAGGCACGGTTTTTGGCAAGAGGTGTTTCCGGCAGTTTTCCTATGACCAATACATTTGGAAAATATGCAGATTCCTTTTTGTGGCTATGGGTTTTGCTGCTGGTTCTCGCAGGGTGGAGCATTGGGGAGAAAAAGAAAATTGAGTTCCAGGAGCGGCTTTTGATGTTTGTAATGGCATTTCCGGTTTTGGAAAATGTGATTATGAAGGAGCATGCCTATTACTATTCTTATGACCGGATGAAAGGGATTTATCTGTTTTCCTTTTTGATTTGCCAGCTCGTCTGGAATCTGCTGGAGAAAAGAGAGAGCAAAAAGAGAATGGCAGGTCTTGTGGCTTTGGCAGGCGTGTGCTGCTGCCTGAATTTTCATTTTTATAAAAATGGTGACTCTTATCTATGGGAAGAAGGGTATTTGAAGGATAACAGGATTTTGGCAGAGTATGTGAACCAGGAGTATGGAGATTCGGTTCTGGCTTTGGAGGGACTGCCGGTGCGGGGATATCTTAATCTTCTTTTTCATCGGGGAATCTATGAGAATATGGGAGCAGAGTCTGCCTGCGGTCTTGGGGCGGATAAGGGAAAGCGTTATGCGGTTGTGCTGGAAGCAGAGGACATTATGTATTGGAATATGTATGATTTAGGCGGAGCTTCGGTGTATGATCTGCAGACAGGAGCTGTGGAGCAGATTGTTGTCAGGGATGGCCAGATTCAGTGCAAAGGGTCAGAAGACAGGGAAGAAAATGGGACAGCGCGGGAGGAAAAGGGTACAGATTTATGACAAAAAGGGAAGAGTTGACAGAATTATATATCAGGCAGTATGAACAACTCAATAAAAAGCGCCGGGGAGGCGGGGGAAAAGCGAAAGGGGCAGCAGAAAAGACAGGAAGTCTTGCACGGACCTTAAGTAGGACTAAGGACGCGCAGGTGACAAGAAATGCTCTGGAAAACTACCACAGGCAGATTAACAACTTGTATTATTGCGCTGTCCGCTTTCACATTTCGTCTGTCCTGGAAAAAATCCGGCGGAACGTACTGCCAGAGCTGGTGCGGCTGGATCTGGCTCTTTTGCTGCCAGAGGATAAGAAGCTGGTGGGACAGGCGTTTTTTGAATATTTGGAGACAGATGCAGAGGGAGAGATCTGTACAGCGCCTTTGTTTGATTTGTTCCGCACGTTTCGGACAGAGGCATTGAAAAACAAGATTCTCCAGCTGGTGCCGTCCCGCCCGGAGCTGGAGTTTCCAGAGGCACTGGAGATGCAGCGCCACTTTATTCTTCATATTGGCCCAACCAACAGCGGAAAAACCTTTCAGGCGCTGGAACGGCTGAAATGCGCTCAGAACGGAGTATATTTGGGACCTTTGAGGCTTTTGGCCCTGGAAGTGTATGAGAAAATGAATGAGTATGGGACGCCCTGTACCATGCTGACCGGACAGGAGTGTATTGCAAAAGAGAACAGCAGGGTAACGGCATCTACAGTGGAGATGGCAGACTTTTATAAAGCCTATGACATCGCTGTGATTGACGAAGCACAGATGACAGCAGATCCAGAGCGGGGGCATTGCTGGACAAAGGCGATTTTGGGGATTCAGGCGCCTGAGATCCATGTGTGCATGAGTCCGGCTGCAGAAGCAGCAGTCAGCCATTTGATTGAGCTGTGCGGGGATGATTATGAGATTCACCGGTATGAGCGGAAGACTGCTCTGGTCTGTGAGGAGACTCCCTTCCGGTTTCCAGAGGATGTGCAGGAAGGGGATGCCCTGGTGGTATTTTCCAAAAAATCTGTGCTGGATGTGGCGGGAAGGCTGGAGGAGCAGGGGATTGAGGCAAGTGTGATCTATGGAAGCCTGCCGCCGGAGATCCGCCGCCGTCAGATGCAGCTTTTTACCAGCAAAAGGACAAAGGTAGTGGTGGCAACCGATGCCATTGGCATGGGACTGAATCTTCCGGTCCGCCGGATTGTGTTCATTCAGACAGAGAAATTTGACGGCATTGAGCGCAGGGGCCTTTCGGTTCCGGAGATTCTTCAGATTGCCGGACGGGCAGGAAGGTATGGGATTTATGACACTGGATATGTAAATGCCATGGGAGCGTCTGCTCTGTCCTATATCCGGGAGCGGTTTTCTGCAAAAGAGGAGCCGGTGGACACGGTCAGTCTTGGTTTTCCCCAAGTGCTTCTGGAACTGGACGAGCCGCTGGATGTGATTCTTCAGGTGTGGCATTCAGAGAAAGCCCAGGCGCCTTTTGAAAAGGTAAGCATTGATGAGCTGTTAAGCTTATATGGATATGCAAAGCGGTTTGAGGATCGGATCATGGGATTTGAGGATAAGACCATTTTGTACCGGATGATCAGCTGCCCCATTGATGTGAAGGACCGGAAGGTGGTAAAGCAATGGCTGGAATATTGTATGAATTATCCGGCAGATGCCTGTTTGGACCCGCCGAGGCTGGATGGAATGAGGAGGAGGATTTCTGCCCGAAGCGGGCTGGATTCAGAAATATCCGGGAATAAGCACGATAAATATACCATGCAGAATTATGAGACCTATTACAAGAAGCTGGATCTTTATTATCAGTTTTCTTACCGGTTTGACAAGAAGATTGATGAGGAGTGGCTGGCTTCTGAGCGGGAGAAAACAGAAGCAGTCATTATGCGGTATCTTTCCAAGGGAAAGAAGGGATATATTGCCCGGTGCCAGTACTGCGGCAGGCTGCTGCCAGTTGGATATACAGCAGGGAAATGCAGAAGATGTTCTGAGCGGAAAGGATGAGAAGAATCTTTTGCTGCCATTTATGCCGGAGTGCTGCATGGCCAGAAGCATGAAAAACAGCCCCACAGGTTACACCTGTGGGGCTGTTTTTACGCCGGATACCATTATCCGTTGATCTGAATGTATTTGGGTGCTTCTTCTACAGCCTTGGGAGCTTCCTTGGGGAACATAAGCTTCAGGATGCCATTTTCAAAATTGGCTTTGATATCTTCCTGCTTTAAGGCATCGCCCACATAGAAGCTTCTTCTGCAGGAGCCGCTGTACCGCTCCTGGCGGACCACCTTGCCGGCTGCATCCTTCTCCTCTTTCTGGTCATCATGAGTGGCGGCGATGGTCAGATACCCGTCCTTTAACTCGGCGCGGATGTCTTCCTTCTTAAAACCGGGCAGCTCAATGTCCAGCAGATAATTGGTCCCGTCATCTTTAATGTCAGTCCTCATCAGTGTGTTGGATGGCTGCGCCAGAGAAGCATTGAAAAACGGGTCATTGAAGAAATCGTCAAACAGGTCAAATCCAGTGTGTCTTCTTGATGGTGTGAATAACATAAATCATTCCTCCTTATTGTGTCAGCTGTCAGCAGCTGTTTGAATTGTTTTATTTGTTATATGTGTAATATAGCATAAATTATTAGCACTGTCAAGAGGTGAGTGCTAATAATTTGTGAACAATCTGTGAACAGTTGCGAAATCATATAAGGGTTCAAACAGCAGCAATTATTTTTCCGGAGGTGCCTGAATGCTGGATAACAGCTGTGCAAATGGGTTATTCAGGGGTTCCCGGGCTTCTTTTTTCTGCTGGCTCATATATTTTGCCACATCTTTTCTGGATACGCCGGCTCCTTCTTTTTTCCGACGCTCCTGAAATGCCTTCAGCTTTTCCTTGTGGCCGCAGCTGCACACAAAGGTCTGATTGTCCCCTTTGCCCCACAGCTGCATTTTTTTATGACATACCGGACAGCGGGCGTTGGAGGTGCGGGAAATGGTTTCCCGGTGGCCGCATTCCCGGTCCTGACAGACAAGCATTTCGCTGTTTTTTCCTTTTACAGCTAACATTCGCTTGCCGCATACCGGACATTTGGTGTTGGTCAGATTATCATGGCGGAAGGTTCCTTCTCCGGTTTTGATTTGTCTGGTCAAAGCGCTGGAATATTCCCGGATGTCAGCCATAAACGTGCTTCTTTTTAAAGCTCCCTTTGAGATCTTTAGAAGGCGCATCTCCCAGTCTGCAGTCAGCTCCGGCTTTTTCAAATCTTCTGGTACCAGATCCAAAAGCTGTTTTGCCTTGGAGGTAAGAAAAATGTCCTTTCCCCGCTTTTCCAAAAGAAAGCTGGAAAACAGCTTTTCTATAATATCCGCGCGGGTGGCCACAGTTCCAAGTCCTCCGGTTTCCCCCAGGGTTTTCGCCATCTCCCGGCTGCCGGATTCCATGTATGCCGCCGGGTTTTCCATGGCAGACAAAAGAGTTGCCTCATTAAAAGGCGCCGGCGCTTTTGTCTTTCCCTGAGTGAGAGAGACTGTGAGTCTGGAAAGCACATCTCCCTTTTGAAGAGAGGGAAGCTCCTGAGACCGGAAAATCTCCTCATCCTCCCCGGATTCCAGGTCAGAATCATAACCAGAGGCTGCTGCTGTCAGGTAAACTTCTTTCCAGCCAGGATTTTTCATTACATTTCCCCGGGCCAAAAAGGTTTCATTTTGGATTTTTACGGTTATGGATGTCTGCTCATATTCGCAGGGCGGATACAGGACAGCCAGAAAACGCCGCACGACCAGGTCATAGATCCGCCGTTCATCCACAGTCATATGGTCCAGCTGTACAAACTGTTCTGTAGGAATGATGGCATGGTGGTCCGAGACCTTGCCATTGTCCACATAAAAGGGTTTTGGAGGAATCGGCTGATGAAGCACCCGGCCTGCCAGCTGTTTATAGGGACCTGTGCCGCATGCCCGCAGCCGTTCTTTGAGGGTAGGCACAATGTCCTCACTTAAATAGCGGGAGTCAGTTCTTGGATAGGTAAGGACTTTGTGATTTTCATAAAGCCGCTGCATAATATTTAAGGTTTCCTTGGCAGAATAATTAAACCGTTTGCTGGCGTCCCGCTGAAGCTCGGTTAAGTCATACAGAAGTGGAGCGCCAGTCTTTTTTGGGGTGCGGCGGACTTCCTCCACATGGCCTGGTTGACCGGAAAGGGAGGCCAGAAGTTTCTCCATTCTCTGCCGGTCAAAGGAGCGGGGGCTTTTGGAGGCAGCGTCCTGCCAGGTGAGAATAAATCCCAAGGAGGTGCTTTTTGCCTGAAGGCCAAAATAGGATTGGGGAATAAAGTCCCGGATAGCCTTTTCTCTTTTGGCAATCATGGCCAGGGTGGGAGTCTGGACTCTGCCGCAGGAAAGCTGGGCATTGTACTTGCAGGTCAAAGCTCTGGTGGCATTCATGCCCACCAGCCAGTCGGCCTCTGCGCGGCACATGGCAGCATCATACAAAGCATTGTATTCCCGCCCGTCCCTCAAATGGGCAAAGCCTTCCCGGATCGCCTTGTCTGTGACAGAGGAAATCCACAGGCGTTTGATTGGCTTCTGACAGCCGGTTTTTTTCAAAATCAGCCGTGCCACCAGCTCTCCTTCTCTTCCGGCATCTGTGGCAATAATAATTTCCCCCACATCTTTTCGGTGGATCTGTGCCTTGACTGCTGAATATTGTCTGGAGGTCTGGGGAATTACGGTCAGCTTAAATGAGTCGGGGATCATGGGAAGATCCTCCATTTTCCACTGCCTGTAGGCTGGATTGTATTCCTCGGGAGCAGCCAGCTCCACCAGATGGCCAAGGCCCCAGGTTACAATATACTGGTTTCCTTCCAGAAAGCCGTTTCCCTGTTTAGGGCATTTCATCACCCGTGCAATGTCCCGGGCTACGGAAGGCTTTTCTGCGATAATTAATGATTTCATATAAATCTCCTTGTAGAAGGATTTCCCTTGCGGGAGGTGAACAGACAACAAGTAATATTATAGGTACAAAGCGGGAATTTGTCATAGCATTTTTGCTGATTTGTACAGGTTGAACAATAAAAAAACAGGGATAAGTGCTATTGATGTCACTTTGAAAAAAATCTGGTGCATATTTTTAGTAAAATGTACAAATGTTACAAAAAGTGAGTAGACATTTGGAGAAAAAACCTGTATAATATAAAATGTGGTAATTTGTCAGGGAAACCAGATTGGTCAAGAGTGTGGCATGTATTCAGGAGGTAAAGTAGAATGAAAAATGTTAAAATCAAATTTAAACTATTTTTGCTTGCAGGCTTTATGCTGCTTAGCATGTTTGCAATAGGAATTGTCTCTCTTTTATTTATGAGGGATATTAATGATGGGACAACTGTGGTTTCGGACAATTGGATGCCTTCTGTCATTGCTTCAGAGGAAATGAATACCCTGACATCGGAGTTTCGGATAAAAGAATATAAGCATATTTTGGCTCAGGATGAACAAGATAAACAGAGCGTTGAGAAAGAGATGGAGGATTTGAAGCGGCAGATTCAGGAGCTGTTTAATACTTATACCTCCTCCCTGATTACGGACGATGCAGATGCACAGCTCATACAGAATGCGATGAATGCCTGGGACAGATATCTGAAGCTGGACAATAGTATCATTTCGCTGAGCCGGGGAAATAAGACCGACCTGGCAACAAAAGCAATCCGGCAGTCTGTGGCTGTGTATGATGAAACATCGAACATATTTCTTGAATTGGTGAAATTTAACAAGGCAGGAGTAGATCAGGCGAATCAGAGCGGGGATATAATGTATACAAAAGCTCAGAAAACCACCATGATATCCTTGATTTCCATTGCAATTGTTGCTTTGATGTTTGCGGTATATATTATACAGAGTATTAACCGTCCGGTCAGAGAGATTGATAATGTGGCCAGAAAGATTGCGGATGGTGATTTGAACCAGAGCATTACATATCAGTCCAGAGATGAACTGGGCAAGCTGGCAGTGAATTTCAATAAGACGGTGGAGCGTCTGAAGGATTATGTAAAGTATATTGATGAGATTGCCAATGTGTTAAAGCAGATTGCAGGCGGTAATCTGGTGTTTGAGCTTACCTATGATTATGCAGGAGAATTTGCCAAGGTGAAGCAGGCCCTTGAGGAGATTTCCTCCTCCCTTAACAACACACTGGGACAGATTAACCGGGCGTCAGACCAGGTTTCAGCAGGCGGCGACCAGGTATCCTCCGGCGCACAGGCTCTTTCCCAGGGAGCCACCCAGCAGGCAAGCTCAGTTGAGGAGCTGGCTGCTACCATTAATGAGATCTCTTCCCAGGTAAAGGAAACTGCTGACAATGCCAATGAGGCACGCCGTCAGACGGATCAGACCGGCGAACAGGTGGCATCCAGCAACCAGCAGATGCAGGAGATGATTTCTGCCATGAGAGAAATCAGCGAAAAATCAGATCAGATCAGTAAGATTATTAAGACCATTGAGGATATTGCATTCCAGACGAATATCTTAGCTCTCAATGCTGCGGTGGAGGCAGCGCGGGCTGGTTCAGCGGGCAAGGGGTTTGCTGTGGTTGCTGATGAAGTGCGGAATCTGGCCAGCAAGTCGTCAGAGGCATCCAAGAGCACAGCTGCATTGATTGAAGGTACGGTAAAAGCAGTGGAGAAAGGAACTGGCATTGCCAATGCCACGGCCCGGTCTCTGAATGATGTTGTGGAGAGCACAAAACAGGTAGTATCTTCTGTGGATAAGATTGCATCTGCCGCAGAGCAGCAGGCGATTTCCCTGGCACAGATTACCCAGGGAATTGACCAGATTTCCAGTGTGGTACAGACCAACTCTGCCACTGCAGAGGAATCTGCAGCTGCCAGTGAGGAATTGTCAGATCAGGCGCAGACATTGAAGGCTCTTGTGGGGCAGTTTACGCTGCGCGGGATGGCAGCAGGGAACCGTGGAGGTCAGCCTGCACCAGATCCTTCTTATTCGGACAGCTCCAGTTATCTGGACAGCCCTGGTTATCTGGATAAGTCCAGTTATTCCAATGGGAGAGAGGATGTTGTGTATTCAGGGATAGAGAAATACTGATACAAGATGAGGAGAAATCCGTACAGACAGGAAAGGAAATGAAGCGGATGAACAGCTGTCACGGCTTTGGTGAAGTGGCAGCTGTTTTTTTGTATCATAGGGTGCGCCCGATACAAAAACGCTCCGAGGGGACCGCAGCACGGTGTGGGCTTGTCTGCGCGGCGGACAGGGGTGAAAAGCCTTCCCTGCTCCATTTCTTAGAAAGAAGTTTGTTCTTAGAAAGAAGTTTGGTTTTGACAGGAGCGTTCAGGGAAGATATAATGGATTTGTATGATTTTGCTGGTTACGGGAGGGGGATTGGATGATTTCCATTGGGCTTCTTATTTTGTATTTATTTACCATCGGACTGTCTGCATACAGCTGCGGATGGCTGCTTTTAAAGGCAGAGAGAAGAGGAGCTGCCATGGCATTGGCTGCCTGTCAGCTTTTGGTGATATTCTGGTGTATCCCGCAGCTTTTCCTGGGGTTTCCCATGACAAAGGGAATGAAATATCTGGCTTATGGGATTTCCTATATGGGAATCACCTGGATTGGTCCTGGGTGGCTGGTTTTTTCTTTTTTGTATTGCGGACGGAGGCTGGCCAGAAGGGAGCAGGCGCTTTTATTTGGGCTGGCCGGGTTACATTATCTGGTATTTCTGACCAATGAGTACCATCACTTTTTTTACCGGAAGTTTGAGGTGGAGACAGTAGAGTATGGGTGGGTGTTTTATGTACATATGGTTTTTACTTATATCTGCGTGGCAGGAGGCATGGGAGCTGTGCTGCGGGAGTTTAAGAAGAAACGGGTGGCAGCAGTCCATCTGGCAGTGATTCTTCTGTCAGCAGCAGTACCAATCAGCTTTAATGTATTATATCTTTCCGGGTGGGCCAAAACCTCCTTTGATTTGACGCCTTTGGCTTTTGCCCTTTCCAGCTTTTTGATGCTTGTGGCTGTGCTGCGGTATGATTTTCTGGATGTAAACAGTCTTGCTTTTGAACAGATTTTGTCGTCTATAGCAGAAGGGGTGGCGGTTTATAATAAAAGAGGGACCTTTGTTTATTGCAATCAGGCGGCGTCAGCGTGGTTTGGAATACAGAAGGGAGATTCCTTTGAACAGATGAAGGGAAGGCTGGAGAGCCAGCAGATTCAGGTAGATATGGGAAAGGAGCTGATCTCAGAGGAGTCGGTGTTTTCTTTGGAGGACAAAGGAAAAATCCGGGTAAAGCAGTATGTGCAGAGGGGGAAAAAGGGGAATCTGACAGCAGGAACCTTTCTTTTGACCAATGTGGGGGAGTATTATGAACGTCTGCGGCAGAGCCGGGAGCTGGCTGTGTCTGCACAGCAGCTGGCGGTAGAACAGGAGCGGAACCGGATTGCCCAGGAGGTCCATGACACTACGGGACACACCCTGACCATGATACAATCCCTTTTGCGTCTGGCCCGTGTGGAGTGGGAGAAAAGCGGGAGATTTCTGGAGAAA
>CATLIJ010000012.1 GCA_949948825.1 uncultured Clostridiaceae bacterium | reverse complement strand
GGAACCCGTAACCCCCAGTAAAGTCTGGAATTGGTTGCCTTCTTTAAACCCTTTGACCAGGGCTTCTATGGCCTGGGGCTGGTCGCCGGTGGGCTTGTATTCCGAGTAGAGTTGAAAGATTTTCTGTTCACAATTTGCTGTTTTTACAACTCAATGTACCGCTGTAATTTCATACGGATGAAACAGGAACAAAACGCATAAAAAGCAACTCAGAGACTGCTTTATAGTATACCGCAAACATTTTCAAAAGTACAGATTCATAGCATCAGATTCCAGTGAAGGTACAGGTTCGGACGCCTCCCACCGCTCCAGTTCCTTTTTATAGACAGCGAATGTTTCATCATCAAAAAGTACCCACTTTATGACATCTATCTCTCCCGGATGGTCCGCTGTGAATTTTTTCGCAGTGCTGACAGCAATTTTAGCCGCTTCCTCCAGCGGAAAACAATAAATGCCCGTAGATATGGAGGGAAAGGCAATACTCCGTATTCCGTTCTTAACTACCAGTTCCAGACAGGACTGATAGCAGGATGCCAGGAGTTTATGTTCTTTGTTCCATTTTCCGCCGTTCCAACGTGGTCCGGGCGTATGTATGACATACTCACATGGCAGTCTGTATGCTTTTGTGATCTTAGCCTTACCGGTTTCACATCCACTCAGCTTACCACATTCTGCTAAAAGCTCCGGACCAGCGGCACGATGAATCGCCCCGTCAACACCCCCGCCCCCAAGCAGATTTGTGTTCGCAGCGTTCACGATTGCCTGAACGCCGTGGTCCTGGGTGATATCGCCTCTGACCATGGCAAATACAGTTTTACTGCCTGCTTCCAGATGCTCGTCCCTCCACCGCATATTCATATATTTTCTGATCCAGTCCGGATCTTCATAGGAACTGGATTCATTCATCTGACATCCGTGGCACAGATCGTCCGCCATCTCCAGGATAACGTCCGCAAGCTCCAAATCCCTCTTCCATCTCTCTTCTATGGCCTCATATCCAAGGAGCGCACCGAGAATATTTCCTGTCACTGCCCCTGTGGAATCGCTGTCTCCCCCGTGATTTACAGCGGCAGCCACCCCTGCGGAGAAATCCTCCTGATACCGCAGGGAACAATAGATTGCAATGCCAAGCGTTTCCTCCGCAACCCAGCCTTCACCGATTTGATGGATATTATCAAGATCATCTTCCCTGTTTTCCGAAAGACGGACAGCAAGGTTGATGATCTCTGTCAGTTTATTCAGATAACCGTCGCCGGCAAAAATATCTGCAGCTGTATCCCGTGCCTCAATCACGATTTCTTTGAGATTCTGCTGCTTCTTATTCCCAGTGTCAGGGTAAACAATGCGGCTGATGATGTGTACAAGGACTGCCGCAGGCATGTACCCCAGGGAATGTCTGTGTGTAATCCTTGCAATCTCGGCTCCTTCCTTATCAATTTTCTCTATCTGCATGTATGGATAATTTTTCAATGCAAGAGGCGCAACGCGCATAATGCCTCCACAGCCCTTGCTGTTATTTTGCGGAATCTCATTATTTCTGTACTGGCGCAATGCAGACAAACACGTATACCCCGGCGCCCTGCGGCTGTACAGTTCCGGAACATCCACCAGCCACGAAATGCTCCCCTGCATATAGCCGCGGGGCTGCCTCCTGCTCTCTTCAAAAGTCATCTCCTGTGTCCGCAGCCAATCCTGATATGACTTTAGAATATAGTCGTGTGGAATACCGCCAATGCCCCGCATAGAAACCCTGGTATCTGCTACCAGAATACCGTTCGCCGTAAACAGCGCCATCTGTGTGTCATCCGAGATGAGCGCCTTTTTGCCCGCACAGTCAAGTTTGTACTCTCTTATGCCATCTTTTCCATATTGGGAGAAAATTTCCTCCTCGCCCAGGAATTCCACCGGATATCCCAATGCGTCGCCGACTGCACCGCCAAAAAGACTTCCCCTGACTTTGTCCAAATATACTTGGGTTTCCTTGATTCTATGTAACGCATCATCAATCTCTTTTTGATTTTCTTCTTTAGAAAAATTATTATCTTGCATATAATGTTCCTCTCTTTCTTTTATACTCAGAAAACCCGACCAGGTATCTGGTCGGGTTCTCCCTCTTATTCTTTTATTTCCAGTTCAACTCTCTTCCTTTCCCAACCATTCCAGCAGAGTATTCCTCTGTCCGGCATTAAAAAATGGTCTGAAGTAACCTGTGCAAGCTATCTTCAGACAGTTCCTAAAGCACCAGAGACGGAGCAGAGTATACTCTTCCTGCCAGCTCCCCATCTAACATGTACAGAGCCCGCGGATCAGAGCCAAACAGATCAAACTTCTTAATCAGCCCTTCTGCATTCGTCTCTTCTTCTCCCTGCTCTTTCACAAACCAGTCCAAGAACTGCATGGTGCGGAAATCCTTCACCCCATTGGCCGCATCATAAATCGTGTGAATCAGTCCAGTCACATACTGTTCATGTTCATATCCAGCCTGAAGGGGCTCTCCAAATGAGGCAAACTCCTGATCTGGTTTGTCAATGGCCTCCAAAGTGACCTTGCATCCATTGTTCTGCAAATACTGCATAAACAGCATGGCATGGTCCCGTTCCTCCTGTGCCTGAATTTTATACCAGTTGGAGAATCCGTTCAATCCCTGGTCTGCATAATAATTGGAAAAATCCAAATATAAATAAGCAGAATAAAACTCTTTGTTTACCTGCGTATTCAGAAGCTCTGCCACTTTTGTATCCAACATATCTTTATCCTCCTTGAGATGATTTTAAAAATTATTGTATCACTTTTTTCTTAAAATGTCACGTTTTTCCCTTTTGCCTGTGCATATTTGTTATCTTTAAATATAACCGTTCAGACGAGGCATCTTCTTGCCCGTCTTCAACAGACAAAAGCTGAGATATCCATCTGATGTGGAAACTGACATGAATTTTGGCTTACAAGCAAGCTTGACGCCCAAGTTCATGTCAGTTTCCCTGCTGTCTGAACTGTTACATTTAATCGTTTGTCAAATCACCGTCTCCACTCACTGGGATGGCCTCCCCCAAATAAGTCGGCTTCGGCTGAAGCATACAATACAAAATATCCTTATTCCTGGCAACAATCTCCCTTAAATCCCGCCTTCTCTGGCCTCCATAACGGACCTTCCTTGCAGGATATCCCCAAAGCTCCAGCCCCAGCTGCTTCCCGTCATACAGAGCACGATACAAATGATACTCCTGAGTCACTACAATGGCCTTCTTCACCTGAAAGACATCTCTGGCCCGATACATACTTTCATAAGTAGAAAATCCAGCATGATCCATAAAAATATCTTTAGATGGAACTCCCCTCTCCAGCGCATATTGTTTCATCCGGTTTACTTCATCATACTGAACTCTTCCATGATCACCACTCATCAGAAGCTTTGGCGCTGCCCCTGCCTGATACAAGGCAATCCCCGCCTCCAGCCGGTCTTTGAGCATCTGTGTCGGCTCCCCGTCTGGCCGGAGTCCGCAGCCCAACACCAGAATACAGTCCATCCCGGACACTCCTTCATACCCGTCCTGTCCCAGGACCCTGTTTTCCACACTTGCCTTCACATAATAATTGCCTATAAAAAGACAGAGCACGCCTGCTGCTGCCAAAAACAGGCAGCAGACAAACCATGCCCGGATTCTTTTCACAATTTTCTTTTTGGAGATTCTTATTTTCATATTCATCCTGCATTTCTCTCACGGATATATTTTTCCAACAGACGGGAAACCTCCCGCACATCAATCGGCTTTGCAATGTGAGCATTCATCCCACAATCCAGGCACCTTTTAATGTCCTCTGAAAAGGCATCTGCTGTCATGGCTATTATGGGAAGGTCTGCATCCGGCCGTTCCTGCTTCCGAATCCCCCATGCCGCCTCATAGCCAGTCATCACTGGCATACGAATATCCATAAGCACTGCATCATAATAACCAACCGGAGACTTTTGGAACATATCAATGCAAATCTGCCCGTTCTCTGCCCGTTCCAGCTCAAGCCCCAGCTCTGACAACAGCTCCTCTGCAATCTCCCAGTTTAAATCATTGTCCTCTGCCAGCAATACCCGCTTTCCAATTAGATCAAAGGTCTCCTCCGGCTCCTCCGGAACCTGCTCTTTATCCCCTGCATAAGGCTTTAAGCCATAGTATAAGGTAGACTTAAAAAGCGGCTTTGCAATAAAACCTGTCACTCCGGCTCCCCGGGCTGCCTCCTCGATCTCTCCCCAATCATAAGCAGAAATCAGCAAAATAGGAACCTCATCTCCCATATGCTTCCGAATCTCCCGGGCTGTCTCAATGCCATCCATCCCCGGAAGCTTCCAGTCCAAAAGAACAATATGGTAATCCTCATGCTTTCCGTGATGCTTTTTCACCATCTCCACTGCAGATTCTCCGTCCAAAGCCCATTCCGCATTCACTCCAATGGATTTCAAAGATCCCACCGCGCTCTCACAAAGCTGCTGGTCATCATCAACCACCAGAAGATTCCATTCAGGAAGAATCATATCTGCTTCCATCACCTCTGCCTTTGCCATGTCCAGGGTGACAAAAAAGCTGGTTCCCTCTCCAAGCTGGCTCTCCACTTCAATGGTTCCGCCCATAGCATCTATAATATACTTGGTAATCGCCATCCCCAAGCCAGTCCCCTCTGTCTTACGAACACGGGTGCTGTCCTCTCTTGTAAAAGAGTCAAAAATCTTTTCCTTAAATTCCGGAGACATCCCGATTCCTGTGTCACTCACCTCCAGATGAATGCGTACATGGTCTTCTCCTTTCGGGGATTCCTCCTCATACAATGCAATATGAATCTGCCCTTCCTCTGGCGTAAACTTGATGGCATTGGAAAGAAGGTTAAGGAGTACCTGATTCAGCCTTACGCTGTCGCAGCAAACATTTTCTGTCTGGATATCATGAATGGAAACATCAAACTTCAATCTTTTTGCCTTGATCTGAGACTGAACAATATTAACCAGGTTGTCCAAAACCTCCCGGAGAGATACCTGATCTACATTTAAGGTCATCTTTCCGCTCTCAATCTTGGACATATCCAGCACATCATTAATCAGCCCCAGCAAATGCTTGCTGGACAGGGTAATCTTTCGCAGACAGTTTTGTACCTGCTGTGTATTGCCGATATTGGCAGTTGCAATCGCTGTCATGCCCACAATCGCATTCATTGGCGTGCGAATGTCATGGCTCATATTAGAAAGGAACTCACTTTTTGCCTTGTTGGCAAAAAGAGCCTCCCGCCTTGCCTCATCCAGCTGACGGATCTGTTGCCTGGTGTTCTGAAAATAAATAACAAAAACTACCATCAAAGCAGATAAAATCAAAAGACATGCTCCGATTCCCATGGTAATCCATTGAGAACCCATCTTATTCACCAACTGGTCCAACTCACCATACGGCATAACTGTAACGAGAAACCATTCCGAATAAGGCAGTCCGGTACAGTACAAATGCTGACGCTCATCTGGCAGATGAAGCACAGATGAATAATCCCGGCCTGCATTCATAGCCTCCTGCATCTCACGGATATGATTCTCCGCATCCTCTTTCTGATTCTCTCCATAAATAGCGCGAACACGTTCAAAATAGCTGTCCCGGTAAGCCCCTGCGCTTCGAATTACAAAGCTTCCATCAATACGGATAATATGGGAATATACCAGAGATTCGTCTCCATCCAGGGAAAGCAGATTGCTGATATAATCTACCGGAAGCCCTGCCACAATCGCTGTGCTCGTGGTATCTCCCAGGGAGGAGAGATCCACAGACACTCCCATCAGCACCACAGGGTTTTCATCTGCATCCCTTCCAACTGCAACCTTCTTTTCACTGTTATTCAGTGACTCAAGAAATGGCTCTGGATCAACCACTCTTAAAGGTTCCCCGTAGATCATCTCAAACTGACCATCCTGGGAGTACAGCGCCAGATACTCAAAACCTCTGGCCTTTGCATTGTAAGCAAGCTCCTCCTTCAGGCTTTCCACATCCCCATGCCTTTGGGAGGTAATAATCCGTCCTAAATCCTCCACATGGGACAGACGAAAGTCAATGGTAGTCTGAAAATGCATCCGAATCCGCTCATTCATGCCTGACATGTAGATATTACCAACTTCGCTGATCGTATCTGCACTTTTCTTTTTCATATAAAGCGCCAGAAAAGAGAACACGCCAATACAAAGCACCGATATAAGGATAAGGCCGATTTGTAAATATCGTATGGTCCTGTTTTTCATCAAGCATATCCCCCTAACGTTCGTTTCTGGCAGCTTAACCTTCGGCGCCAAATGCCTGAATTGCATCAGCTGTCTGCTGATAATCCTTTCTCACCTGTTCAAGCAATTCATCCGTCTCCTCCCCTTTTCCTGAACGCAGGCTTTCCGTAAGCTTGCTGCTGGACTCATACAATTTAGTAAAGTTCAGATTCTGGCAAACTCCCTTGATGGTATGAGCCGCACGAAATGCCTCCTCGTAATTCTCCTCCTTCAGAGATGTCTCCAACAGCTCATAGCTTTTATCATTCAAAAATTTAAGTACAAATTTCTGAACCATCTTTTCACTGCGCAGCCGTGCAATAACACCCTCATAATCTCCCTCTAACGCTGCATAACATTCTTTCAAAGTCATCTTAAAACCTTCTTTCCTATCTGTCACTGACAAATTTATCATCACTGCCGTCAATGGGTGAAATCACAGACAGCATTTCCTTCATAGTATCATCATAAAAACGATACTGTCCCCGGCCTGCCCGCTTCACTGCATAAAGTGCCTGATCCGCGGCATGGAACAAGGTATCATAATCCTTTCCCACAATCTCAGTCCGTGCCACTCCCATGCTGACAGAAATTTTAAAATCTTCATAATGCCCTGCAAGAGAATGGAAAATCCGGTCCATTGCCGCAACCACATTATCCTTATACTCAAGAAAAATCAAAAATTCATCTCCTCCAACCCTTGCGGCAATATCTCCGCTGCGGATACACCGGCGCAGCTGCTCAGTCATATAAATGAGCACATGATCTCCAAACATGTGTCCGTAATTATCATTGGCATCCTTAAAGTGATCCAGATCCAAAATGGCCAGAGCGAATCTCCCCTTGGGAAGCAGCTCCATACGTTCCCTGATCCGTTCCCTCGCATAGTTATGATTAAATAAACCGGTCAGAGGATCATGGGACGCCATCTGCACCAAAGCATCGATCCGAAGACGTTCATCATGGATATCCGTAGTTTTCCCAATCGCTCCCATATAGCGCGGGGGTTCATCCGCTGACCACATGGCGCGGCCCACAGTCCGCATCCACCGCTTCTGGCCATTAATCCGGATCTCATGATCCTGTTTGATCACTGGCTGCTCCGGAGTTGTATTATGCAGAGCTTTTGTTATGATATTCAGATTATCTCTGCCCAGCATCTCCAAAACCTTCTCATTGTTGTGGGGGTCCATGATAATCTCTTCCATTCCCAGCTTCTTTGCCCCATAGACAGATAATGTGACCATGGAGGGCGCCGCAGTATATTCAAACTGAATCTCCTGTGACATATCTGCAAAAAAGCTGTACTTCATGCGCTCATGCTCCAAAAGCTGCAATGTCCGTTCTGAGGCTGACAGCTCTTCATGGCGAAGCAGCTCCTCTGTCACATTCTTCATCTGCCTTTGGTTTGCTTTTGCCTGAGTATTCGTCCGGAGCTCTTCCTCCAAAATCCCCTCCACTTCCTTGAAGCATTCCATCAAAAGAGGGTTAAACTGACCGCACTGGCCCTCCAAAATCATCTGAACCGCTGTATCATGGGAAAAGGCCTTCTTATATACACGCTCACTGGTCAGAGCATCATACACATCTGCCAGAGCCACAATCTGAGCCGAAATCGGGATATCATCCCCTTTCAGTCCATCCGGGTACCCCCGGCCATCATAACGCTCGTGATGCCAGCGGCATATCTCATAGGCAATCTTAATCAACGGCTCCCCCTGGTGAACCGGCAAATCCTCCAGCATGGAAGCTCCGATTAAGGTGTGTGTCTTCATGGTGGCAAACTCTTCCTCTGTCAGCCGTCCTGGTTTATTCAAAATCTCACTGGATACGGCAATCTTACCAATATCATGAAGAGCAGAAGCCGTACAAATCAGGGACATCTGTGACCGGGGCATCTGATAACGGCTGTCCTTTTGAGCCAGATGTTTCAGAAGCAGCTCTGTCAGTGTCCGGATATGTAACACATGCAGACCGCTTTCCCCGTTCCGAAATTCCACAATATGACTTAAAATATCAACCATCAGGCTGCTTTGCTGTTCCTTCTCATAAATCTGGTCAGCAACCATATCAATCAGCCGTTTCTGCTTTGCATAAAGGAGTATTGTGTTGACTACCCGGCGATGGAGAATCAATGCATCAAAGGGACGGCTGATAAAATCAGTCACTCCCAGCTCATAAGCACGCTCAACGTGAACCGAAGCACTTTCTGCCGAAATCATAATCACTGGAATATCTTCAATCCAACGGTTCTTGTTCATCACTGCAAGAACTCCAAAGCCATCCATCTGAGGCATTACAATGTCCAACAGCAAAAGGGATATGGAATTTCCATATTTCTGAAGAATGGACACTGCTTCTATGCCATTCTCCGCCTCCATAATCTCATACTCATCCCCCAGCATATCTGTCAAAATAGACCGGTTCATCTCCGAGTCATCTGCTATTAAAATAGTCTGTCTAGGACTATGCTTCCCGCTCATATAATCCACTTCTTGTTTCCTTCCATGAGAATTAAACATCTTAATACAAAATCTATATGCAGACAGAGCCTGTGCAGTCCAGTCTGACCACAACGGCCCTTTCCACCTATTTAAGTATAACATACTTAATCCCACAGGGCAAGATGTTTTCCCATATGAAAAAAAGGAACTGCAGCAGCACATCTGCAGTTCCTTCTATATTTAAGAAATTACCTTTTAAAGAATTACCTTGGCCGGACACTTGGCGGCACATTTACCGCAGTTGGTACACTTGCTGTAATCAATCACAGCCACATTGTTATCCATATGAATGGCGTCAAACTCACATTGCTTGGTACACAAGGTACATGCAATACAGCCATTGTCACATTTGGCCTTTACATCTTTGCCCTTGTCATGGGAAGAGCACTGCACCAGATGCTCAGCAGAATAAGGAACCAGTTCAATCAGATGGTTGGGACAGGTGGCCACGCACTTTCCGCAGGCCACACACTTCTCCTTATCTACCACTGCAACTCCGTCTACAATGTGAATAGCATCAAAAGCACAGGCCTTGACACAGGAGCCATATCCCATACAGCCATAGGTGCAGGCTTTCTCACCGCCTCCCGGCACGACTGCCACCTTGGAGCAGTCGTCAATGCCAAAATAATTGTACTGGACGCGGGCCTTATCGCAGGTGCCTTTACATTTCACAAATGCAACCTTCTTTTCAGAGCCTCCGCTTTCCACTCCCATAATAGCAGCAATCTTATCTGCCACTGCCGGACCGCCTACGGGACAGGCATTCACTGCTGCAGTTCCTGCAGCAATGGCTGCCGCAAGACCGTCACAGCCAGGAAAGCCGCATCCGCCGCAGTTATTGCCCGGAAGCTCGGCGCGGACTAAAATCTCTTTTTCATCCACTTCTACTTTAAACTGTTCGCTGGCAATCCCCAGCAGCACACCGATGACAATACCGATGGCGCCGATGATGACTGCCGCTAAAAGCAAACCTGTCATATTCATCTTCTCAAGCCACCTCCTATTTAATCAGCCCGGAAAAGCCCATGAACGCGATTGCCATCAGACCGGAGGTGATCAACACAATCGGCGACCCCTGGAAATTGTAAGGAATATCGTTGTCTTCAATGCTTTCACGGATACTTGCCAGCAGCACAATCGCCACAGTAAAGCCCACTGCCGTACCAAAACCATTGGCCACGCTGAAAATAAAATTGTACTCTTTCTGTACATTGGTCAGCGCAGAACCCAAAACAGCACAGTTGGTGGTAATCAAAGGCAGGAACACACCCAGGGCCTGATACAGGGACGGCACGTTCTTTTTCAGGAACATTTCCACAAACTGCACCAGAGCTGCAATCACCAGGATAAAAGCAATGGTCTGAAGATAGGTCACGTTAAAGGGTACCAGCACAAACGTATAAATCAGGTTCGTCACAATGGAGGCCAGAACGATTACGAAAATAACCGCTCCGCCCATACCAAGAGAGGTATCCACCTTTTTGGACACACCCAGGAACGGACACAATCCCTGGAACTGGCTTAAGATAATGTTATTTACCAGAGCCGCTCCCACAATTACTAAAATCAACTCTTTCATTTCTCTGTGTCCTCCTATTCTTGTTTGTCAGCCTGAGCTGCTTTTTCTGCTGCTGCCTTCTTGGCTGCCGCCGCCTTTTCAGCGGCTGCTTTCTTTGCTGCAGCAGCCTCTGCCTCTGCCTTGGCCCGGATTTCCTCCAAAACAGCATGGTTCGCAGAGCAGGCCGAACCGCTGCAGGTCATGCAGTTGCCGCCGCAGGCCAGCTTTGACGGAGCTGCTGATCCGTTGGTTGCAGACGGAGCCTTAAACTTATTCTGCAGGGCAGTCAGTCCTGCCAGAACAAAGAATGCTCCAGGCGCCAGACCAAAAATTGTGATTCGGAAATCTTCCGGGATAAAGGTCATGCCAAACACAGCGCCAGCGCCAATGATCTCACGGACAATGGCAATGGAGGTCAGGCCCACAGTAAACCCAAGTCCCATGCCGATTCCGTCAAAGGCAGACTCCAGAGGACCGTTCTTGGCTGCATATGCTTCGGCACGCCCTAAAATAATACAGTTTACCACAATCAGAGGAATGAAAATTCCAAGGGAACTGTACAGACTGGGTACATATGCCTGTAAAAGCAGCTGAACAATCGTAACCAGAGACGCTACGATTACAATATAAGCCGGAATCCTCACCCGGTCCGGAATAATCTTCCGCAGTGCGGAAATAATCAGGTTGGAAAACACTAAAACCGCTGTGGTGGACAGTCCCATACCCACGCCGTTGACTGCTGTGGTGGTAACTGCCAGAGTGGGACACATACCCAGCATCAGCACGAAAGTCGGGTTTTCCTTAACAATGCCATTATAAATACGTTCCATACATTTATTCATGACTTCTCCCACCTCCTACTGTGCCAGACAGTTTTTCGCAAAATAAACTGCCCCGTTTACTGCGCCCGTCACCGCATTGGAGGTGATGGTCGCACCGCTGATCGCGTTGATCTCGTTGTCAGCAGACGCACCGTTCTTGGTAACGGTAAATGTATCTACATTCTTGCCTGCATACTGGTTTTTCCAGTCTGTATCTGCATTCATACCAAGACCAGCTGTCTCGGCAAGAGTCAAAAATGCAATGCCATTGACTGTGCCATCTGCCTTTACCCCTACGGAAACCGTAATCGCGCCGCCATAACCGTCCTTGGAGGTAGTTGTCACCACATATCCCATGGGCGCTCCGGAACCGTCCAGAGCAACAGCTGCCTCGTCCACAGTCACATTTCCAAAGCCAAGACCGCCAATCTCGCTGTTAGCTGCGGCAATCACCGCTGTCATATCATCTGCCTCAAAGGACACTGCATCCGGCAGCACGGTCCGGTATGCCTCCTCTTTTGCTGCCAGGTTCGCCGCCGCAATAGGCGCCTTGGTAGCCTCATATACGCCGCCCAGACAAGCGCCTGCCACCAGGGTAATGGCAAACAGAATCAGGGCATCTTTCATAAATCCGCCTTTGCTCATTTCTTGCCCTCCTTTCCAAATGCTGTGGGAAGGGTATACCTTTCAATCAGCGGAACCATCAGGTTGCTGATAATGATTGCATAGGAAACGCCTTCTGCAGAGCCGCCGAAAATACGGAACAGCCCGGTCAGAATACCAAGCAGGACACCAAATACAATCTGTCCTTTGGGAGTGATGGGGCTGGTAACATAGTCTGTTGCCATAAAGAAAGCTCCAAACATCAGGCCGCCGCCACAGATATGGGCCATCACATAGGACATATCCTGTTTGCCAAAAATAAAAGCGAATACTGCCACGGTCAGAATATATGTAACCGGAATCCGCAGGGAGATCACCTTCCGGACTGCCAGATAAATTCCGCCCACTAACAGCGCAATCACAGACACCTCACCAATGGTTCCTGGAATCTTACCAATAAACATGGCAGCCAGATCCACTGTCTCTCCTGCCTTTAACTGTGCCAGAGGAGTTGCTCCGCTCCAGCCATCCATGGCAAAATCCGACATCTTTCCTGCAAAGGAAATCAGCAGAAAACACCGGCCTGCCAGAGCAGGGTTCATAAAGTTCTGTCCAATGCCGCCGTAAAGCTGTTTGACCACAATAATTGCAAAAATACCGCCCAGGGCCGGAATCCACAGAGGAATATTGGCCGGCATATTGAGCGCCAGAATCATTCCTGTCACAACTGCACTCATGTCGGAAACTGTCAGCGGCAGCTTCATAATCTTCTGAAATACATATTCACTCAGCACGCAGGCAGCCACCGTAACGATCAGGACCAGCAGCGCATGAAAACCAAACTGGAATACGCCAAAGGCAGTTGCCGGCAGCATGGCAATACAGACATCCGTCATAATGCTGCGGGTGGTTTCGCTGCTCCGAACGTGCGGGGATGCTGATACGTTTAATAATTTGCTCATAACCTCTCCCCTCCTACGCTTTCTTTCTACGGTTTGCTGCAACCGTTTTTCTCATCTCTTTAAATGCCTGAGTCAAAGGACGCTTGGCCGGACAGATAAAGGCACAGCTTCCGCACTCCACACACTCCATGCCGTTTAACTGCTCGAATTTCTCACAATCGCCCTTTAAGGCTGCCTTCATCATCATCACCGGGACAATATGGCTGGGGCAGACACTGACGCACTTGCCGCATCGGATACAGGGAGTAGGCTCATTGGCAGCCACCTCATCCCTGGTCATACACAAAAGAGCCGAATTGGTCTTTGTCACGGGAATATCCAGATCAAACAGCGCCATACCCATCATGGGACCGCCTGCAATCAGCTTCTCGGGCTCTGTCTTAAAGCCTCCGGCTGCATCAATCAGCTCCTTAAAATTGGTTCCGATCTTTACATTATAGTTCTGTGGATTCGCCACAGCGTCTCCAGTGACTGTCACAATCCTGCGCATCAATGGCGTGGTCTTGCACACTGCCATATAAATGGCAATCACTGTGTCCACATTGTCCACAATACAACCTGCATCTGCAGGCAGCATGGAGGAATTGACCTTTCTCCCGGTAATCGCATTAATGAGAGAACGCTCGCCCCCCTGAGGGTACTTGGTCTGAAGCTCACACACTTCAATCCGCGGCTCATTCTTCACCAGTTCCTGCATCTTCTTAATGGCTTCCGGCTTGTTGTTCTCAATGCCAATCACACCTTTTGCCTTCTCAAAAAGCTGCAGCATCACCTTCAGTCCGCCCACCAGCTTTTCCGGCTCCTCCAGCATCATCCGGTAGTCACTGGTCAGATACGGCTCACACTCTGCAGCATTGACCAGCACATACTCAATGGCATTCTCATCCTTGGGTGTCAGCTTTACATGTGTGGGGAATCCTGCTCCGCCCAGACCCACGATGCCTGCTTCCTTCACAATATCGCGGATCTCCTGTTTGGAAAGCTTCGCCGGGTCCCGGTCTGTTCCCAGTCCCTCAACCGTCTGGTACTCACCATCGTTCTCCACAACGATGGAATTCACCATCGCGCCGTTTGCCACACGTCTTGGCTCAACCGCCTTAACCGTGCCAGATACGGAGCAGATGACATTTGCAGAAATAAATCCGCTTGCTTCGCCAATCTTCTGGCCTGCCAGCACTTTGTCCCCTTTTTTCACCAGCGGAGCCGCCGGCGCACCGATATGCTGAGACATAGGATAAACCATGTCGCCCTTCGGAATAAGGACCTTTGTGGGCTTGTTCTCGGACAGTTCTTTTCCCTCATAAGGATGAACGCCGCCTTTAAATGTAGCCAATCCCATCTACCTTTACCCTCTTTCTATTCATTTTCTTTCTCTTTTTGACAAAAACATCGATTTGTCATCTTGTACAGTATAACATAATTAAGAAAGGGTTACAATTGGAAATTTTTCTTTAACTCTTAGTAAATTTTCTAAAACATCTGTCAAAAACCATACCTAAATCCTGCCAAAATCACCATTTTCTTGTCTATTTATTAACAAACCCCATTCTCTGCCCCTTCCTCATGTTTCCCCTAAAAAACAACAATTTCCTTCCTGTTTCCCCTAAAAAACAATCCCAGGAATCATGTATCTCCCAAAAAACAATCCTGTCCGGCCATGCACACCCAAAAAAACAATTTTCCCATCTTGTATCTCCAAAAGAACAAATCCACCCCCATCCCCCCAAAAGAAACAACCCCGATTTCCCAAAACTACCATATTCAAATTGTGAATTTTTTATTCAAAATCAGACTTCTGAAAAGGAGCAGGCTTACTTATTATTTTTATTAATAATTATATATAATAAAATATAATAAGCAAATAATTAATTTATTTCATTAGGTCCGCTTCAAAGAGAGGGGGAACGTCTTCTGACGCGCTCTCGCTCCGTTTTCCACGTAGCGGTACTAAGGCGCCTGAAAAACAGCGCCTAAGTGCCGACGTGGAAAGAGGGTCTTCAGACGTTCCCCCTCTCTTTGAAGCTACACTTTTGGCACATTTGAGTTATAATAGCCTTTCACTGTAATAAACCCGAGCGCCCTTCCTATTTAAAATTACCAAAACTCATTCCAGTAACGTAGCTCCGGAGAGGGAAGGGAACGTCTGAAGACCCTCTTTTCACGTCGGTACTTAGGCTGCGTATTTTGCAGCCTTAGCACCGCTACGTGAAAAACGGAGCGAGAGCGCGTCAGAAGACGTTCCCTTCCCTCTCCGGAGCGACCCTTCAGAAACAATTTTAAATAAATTAAAAAAAATTTATAACTCCATGCAATAAAACTCTCCCCCACTGCATTAACCTATTGAACGGATGATGAAAAGAGTCAATTTCCGCGAGAAAAACAAGGCAAAAATAAAAAAAACAAAAATCAAGTAAACGAAATTCCTTGATGCATTACAATTCCATCACACACACCGCCATGTTTTTCAAGTGGGATGCGGCCTTTTTCAAAAAAACCTTAAAAATTAGGGTTGCAACCAAAAGAGCCGTCTCGTGACAACACGAGACGGCTCTTTTCCCTTTATACAAAATCTTTTACACTCTATTTGTTAAACAGCCCTTTCTTTCGGGGTTTCTCTCCGGTATCTACTTTTTCTCCCCGCATAGCTGCATCAAAATGCCGCAGGGCCTCCTTCTGAGCCTCGTTCATCCGCTCAGGAACCTGAACCACCAATGTAACATAATGATCTCCCCGGACTCCTCTTGCCCGCAGAGACGGCACTCCTTTTCCCTTCAGGCGCACTCTGGTATCCGTCTGAGTACCCGGTTTTACCTCGTACTCCACCTCACCATCCACAGTCTTAATCCGAATCGGACCACCCAAAGCTGCTGTGGCAAAGGTGATGGCAACCGTAGAATAAATATTGGTCTCCTGACGCTTAAAGGTAGGATGCTGAGACACTACTGCCTCCACCAGCAAATCTCCCCGTTCGCCTCCATTGGCTCCCGGCTCTCCTCCTCCCGGACAGCGCACGCTCTGCCCGTTGTCAATTCCTCCTGGAATCGTTACTCTGAATTTCTTCTTTCGGGTCACATAGCCGGTTCCGTAACAGTCCGAACACTTTTCACGGATCACCTTTCCTTTTCCGCCGCATTCCGGACAGGTCTGCACATTCTGCACCTGACCAAAAAACGACTGCTGTGTATACATGATCTTCCCTTTGCCATTACATTTGGGACAGGTCTCCGGGGATGTACCAGCCTTGGCTCCTGTGCCGTGGCATTTGGAGCACTCCTCCTTATAATTAATCTCAATCTCCTTCTCACAGCCAAACACAGCCTCCTCAAAGGTAATGCGGATCGCTGTCCTCACATTGGCTCCCCGCATAGGGCCGTTGTACTGGCTGCTGCGGCTTCTGCCGCCGCCAAAAATATCTCCGAAAATATCACCGAAAATATCGCCCATATCACCAGTGAAATCAAAGCCGCCAAAACCGCCGCCTCCAGCGCCTCCGTCAAAAGCCGCATGGCCAAACTGATCATACTGCCGCCGCTTATCCGGGTCACTTAATACGCTATATGCCTCAGACGCCTCCTTAAACTTTCTCTCAGCCTCTGCATCTCCCGGATTGCTGTCCGGATGATACTTTTTGGCAAGGACACGATATGCCTTCTTCAGAGCAGCATCATCCGCGTTCTTCGGGACGCCCAGGACTTCATAATAATCTCTCTTGCTCTCTGCCATGGTCTCCTCCAACTTCTTAAATGTATCATTACTGTTCAGACAAGGTAATGTATACGCGTAAAACGGCTGTCACAGTCAAAAGCCCCCAGGAAACAGCCACAAACCGACTTTGTGGCTGTTTCCTGGCACAGGAGCTTTGCCGACTGTACCAGCCTTTTCTGCGCTGTCCGCTTACTGCGTCTTATACTTCCTTAAAATCACCGTCAATCACATCATCCTCAGGAGCAGCTCCCTGGGCGCCTGCTGTATTCATGTCCGGACCTGCTCCCTGAGCGCCTGCTCCGGCTCCGGCTGCCTGAGAGGATTCATACATTTTTGCAAACAATGCCTGAGCGCTGGTCATCAGCTTTTCCTTGCCTGCCTTAATGTCTTCTACCTGAGCATCTGTCATCTGATCAATGGGAGCCCGGTTAATGGCTTCCTTCAGGGCATTCAGCTCTGCCTCCACAGCAGCCTTGTCATTGGCATCAAGCTTATCTCCCACTTCCTCCAATGCCTTCTCAGTCTGGAATACCATGGCATCTGCATCATTTCTGGCGTCAATGCCTTCTTTTTTCTTCTTATCCTGAGCTTCAAACTCAGCTGCCTCACGAACTGCCTTCTCAATATCTGAATCAGACATGTTAGATCCAGAAGTAATGGTAATATGCTGCTCTCTTCCAGTACCCATATCCTTTGCAGATACATTTACAATACCATTGGCATCAATGTCAAAGGTAACTTCAATCTGAGGAACGCCTCTTCTTGCCGGCGGAATCCCATCCAGACGGAACTGGCCGAGGGTCTTGTTGTCTCTGGCAAATTCACGTTCACCCTGAACCACATGAATATCCACAGCTGTCTGATTGTCTGCGGCAGTGGAGAAAATCTGGCTCTTCTTGGTGGGAATCGTGGTATTTCTCTCAATCAGTCTGGTGGCAATGCCTCCCTGGGTCTCAATGGACAGGGACAGAGGAGTCACATCCAGAAGCAGAATGTCTCCGGCTCCTGCATCTCCTGCCAGCTTACCGCCCTGAATGGCTGCGCCGATTGCCACACACTCATCCGGGTTCAAAGATTTGCTCGGCTCCTTGCCGGACATCTGTTTTACCTTATCCTGAGCAGCAATCATACGGGTGGAGCCGCCTACCAACAGCACCTTGCCAAGCTCAGATGTTGTGACACCGCCATCTCTCAATGCATTCTGTACCGGAACTCCGGTCCGCTCCACCAGGTCATGGGTGAGCTCGTCAAATTTGGCTCTGCTCAAATTCATATCCAGATGCTTGGGTCCTTCTGCATTGGCTGTGATAAAGGGCAGGTTAATGTTCGTGGTGGTAGCTGTGGAAAGCTCCTTCTTGGCCTTCTCAGCCGCTTCCTTCAATCTCTGCATGGCCATCTTGTCACCAGACAGATCCACACCCTCTGCCTTCTTAAACTCATCCACCAGCCATTGGCTGATCCGGTTATCAAAATCATCGCCACCCAAGCGGGTGTCGCCATTGGTGGAAAGCACTTCAATCACACCGTCCCCAATCTCAATGAGAGACACATCAAACGTGCCGCCGCCCAGGTCATATACCATAATCTTCTGTTCTTTTTCATTGTCAAGGCCATAAGCAAGGGCAGCTGCCGTAGGCTCATTAATAATCCGCTTTACATCCAGGCCGGCAATCTTGCCTGCGTCCTTGGTGGCCTGACGCTGAGCATCATTAAAATAAGCCGGAACCGTAATCACTGCCTCAGTTACCTTTTCTCCCAGGTAAGCTTCTGCATCTGCCTTCAGCTTCTGCAAAATCATGGCAGAAATCTCCTGAGGCGTATAGCTCTTGCCATCAATGCTCACCTTGTAATCGCTTCCCATATGACGCTTAATGGACGCGATGGTGCGGTCTGCATTAGTCACTGCCTGACGTTTGGCAGGTTCGCCTACCAGACGTTCGCCGGTCTTTGTAAATGCCACTACAGACGGTGTGGTCCGGGAACCTTCCTGGTTCGGAATTACCACTGGTTTTCCACCCTCCATAACAGCAACACAGCTGTTTGTTGTACCTAAATCAATACCAATAATCTTGCTCATAGTTTTTTCCTCCTATATATTTGCCAATAAAAGTGTTTCCCTTATTAATTAGCCACCTGTACCATGCTGTGCCTTACAACGGCGCCCCGGTACTTATAGCCCTTTTGAAGCTCCTGGGAGATCTCATTTTCCCCATATGCTTCATCATCAATGTGCATAACCGCATTGTGCAGGTCCGGATTAAACTGCTGTCCTACCGCCTCAATGGCTTCCACTCCTGCGTCCTCCAGAGTCTTGATAAACTGCTTGTAGATCATCTCCACCCCTTCCGCAAAGGAACTTCCCTTCAAATCCTCCGGCACAGCCGC